>NCBI01000086.1 GCA_002255365.1 Chromatiales bacterium 21-64-14 | reverse complement strand
GGTAGTCGCGCTCGACCACCGCCACCGATGGCATCGTGCGGCCGGGCATCGGGTCGATGCCGTCGCGCATCCAATCGATCACGCCATCGGGCTGCGCCAGTTCGCCCGGCGTGTTGGCGTCGTAGAGAATGAGCGGGTGCAGATTGCCATCGCCCGCATGAAACACGTTGGCGACCCGCAAGTTGTGCTCGCGGGAAAGTTCCGCGATGCGGGTCAGTACCTCGGCGAGTTTAGAACGCGGAATGGTGCCGTCAATGCAGTAGTAATCGGGTGAGAGGCGTCCGACCGCCGGGAACGCGGCCTTGCGTCCCTTCCAGAAAAGCTGCCGTTCGGCCTCATCGCGGGCCACGCGCAACTCGCGTGCGCCAGCGTGCTTGAGAATTTCCTGGACGCGCGCCAGCGCGGCCGCGACCTCCTGTTCATCGCCGTCCACCTCGCACAGCAGGATGGCCGCGGCGTCGCGCGGGTAACCCGCGTGCACGAAATCCTCCGCCGCCTCCACCGCGAGCCGGTCCATCATCTCGAGTCCGGCGGGGATCACGCCGGCGGCGATGATCGCGCCCACGGCGTTGCCCGCCGTCACCACCGAGTCGAAGGCCGCGAGCAGCACGCGCGCGCGTTGCGGCAGCGGCAGCAGACGCACGGTTGCCTCCACCACCACCGCCAACAAGCCCTCGGAGCCCGTGAGCAGTGCCAGCAGATCGTAGCCCGGGGCATCCGCTGCGCGCCCGCCGAGCGTGAGCCGCTCGCCTTCGATGGTGAGCGCCTCAAGGGCGAGCACGTTGTGCACCGTGAGTCCGTACTTGAGGCAGTGCACGCCGCCCGAATTCTCGGCCACATTGCCGCCGATGGTGCAGGCGATCTGCGAGGAGGGATCGGGTGCGTAATACAGCCCGTAGGGACGCGCCGCCTCGCTGATCGCGAGGTTGCGCACGCCGGGCTCGACGCGCGCGCTGCGCGCCAGCGAATCGATTTCCAGGATGCGGTTGAAACGCGCCAGCGACAGTACCACGCCCTCGGCGTGCGGCAGCGCGCCGCCGGAAAGCCCTGTGCCCGCCCCGCGCGCCACCACCGGCACGCCGCGTGCGCGACACAGACGCAGCACGCTGACGACCTCCTCGACCGTGCGCGGCAATGCCACCGCCAACGGCAGCGCGCGGTAGGCGGTAAGGCCGTCACATTCGTAGGGACGCAATTCTTCCTCGCGGGTGAGCAGTGCGTCCCCGGGCAGCGCGGCGCGCAGATCGGTAAACAGGGTGGCGGGGGCGGCGCTCATGGACCTGCCTCAGCCACCCGCAAGACCGGGCCAGAGAAGTTTCGCCGACATCAGCAGGATGGCGATTGCCAGCACCACCTTCACCCAGCGCTCACCGCCGCGCAGATGTAAGCGAGTGGCAAGCAACGCCCCCGCCATGCCGCCCGCGCCAAGTGCAAGGCCATCACCCCAGGCCACCTTGCCCAGGGCGACAAATATCGCAAGCGCCGGCAGCGTGTACAGGAATACGATGAACACCTTGTATACATTGACGCGCACCAGATCGAGTTTCAGGATACCGCGCAGCGCCGCCATGAACAGGAAGCCGACGCCCACCTGGATAAAGCCACCGTACAGGCCGGTCGCGAGCATCGCGGGATAGATCAGCCAGCGCCGTTGTGCGGAGGGTGCACCGGCCCCGAGGCGGCGCGCGGGCAGAAACAGCGTCACCGTGCTCAGCACCAGCACCCCGATGAGCACGTACCTGAAAAGTGTGTCGCTGATGCGTGCGCCGAACCAGGCGCCCAGGATCGCGCCCGGCAGGGTCAGCAGCGCGAGCTTGAGGCTTTCACCGAGTTCCGCGCCGTGCCAGCGGCTGAAGCCGCCGGTGGCGGCGAGGTTCTGCAGAGCGATGGACACGCGGTTGGTGCCGTTAGCGACCGTCGGATCAAGACCGACGAATATGAGGGCCGGCAGAGTGAGCATCGAACCACCGCCGGCAAACACGTTGAGCACCGCGGCCAGCGCCCCCAGGATGAAAAGCAGCGTGAGCACGGGAAGTGAGACGGGATGCACGTTTTCGTTTCCTCAAAACCGCCGGCGCCATGGGCTTATACTTATACCACTGTGCAGATGAGCGCGGTCGCCGTGCCCGGCATTCCGCCGCGCGTGTACGCGAGGAGGTCCCACCCATGGCCATACCATCCACCCGTCCCGCAGACGGTCCAATCCCCATCCGTCTGACGGGCAAGCTTGAGGCGGCCGAGCGCAGCATATTCACGCCTCAAGCCTTGGCCTTTATCGCCGAACTTGATGCCCGCTTTGAGCCGCGGCGCGCAGCGCTGCTGAGCGCGCGTGCGGAGCGTCAGCAACGGTTTGATGGCGGCGAAAAACCGGAATTTCTCGCGGCAACACGCGCCCTGCGTGCGGGCGACTGGAAAGTCGCGCCCGTCCCCGGGGAAGTAACCGACCGGCGGGTCGAGATCACCGGCCCCGTGGACCGCAAAATGATCATTAATGCCCTCAACTCTGGGGCGCGGGTATTCATGTCGGATTTCGAGGATTCCCTCGCCCCCACCTGGAGAAACGTCGCCGCTGGCCAGGCAAACCTGTACGACACGGTGCGGCGTACGATCGCTTTCCGCAGTCCCGAGGGCAAGGATTACCACCTTAATCCTGAGACCGCAGTGCTCATGGTGCGCCCGCGCGGCTTGCACCTTCTCGAGAAACACACACTCGCTGGCGAGCGGCCGGTGGCCGGGGCATTGCTCGATTTCGGATTGTATGTGTTTCACATCCACGAGGCCGAATGGTGGCGCGATGTGTTTGTGCATGCCGAGGACAAGCTCGGGCTTGCGCGCGGCACGTTTCGCGCCACGGTGCTCATTGAGACCCTGCCCGCGGCATTCGAGATGGACGAGATCCTCTATGCCCTGCGCGAGCATATTCTCGGGCTCAATTGCGGGCGCTGGGATTACATTTTCAGTTTCATCAAGAAATTCCGCCGCGATCCCAGGGCGGTGCTGCCTGATCGTTCCCAGGTGACCATGACCACGCATTTTCTGAGGAGTTATTCGCAGTTGCTCATTGCCACCTGCCACCGGCGCGGAGCGTTCGCCATGGGCGGGATGGCGGCGCAGATTCCTATCAAAAACGATTCAAAGGCCAACGAGGAAGCGCTCGCCAAGGTGCGCGCCGACAAGGAGCGCGAGGCCGGCGACGGTCATGACGGCACCTGGGTCGCCCACCCGGGGCTGGTGCCGTTGGCGCGCGAGGTTTTCGACCGGCTCATGCCGGGGCCGAACCAGCTTACCAAGCTCGGTGAGGGGCTTGCGTTGAGTGCACGCGACCTGCTGGAAGTGCCGCAGGGGCAGATTACCGAGCGTGGGTTGCGCACCAACGTGCGCGTGGCGCTGCATTACCTCTCGACCTGGCTTGGTGGCAACGGCTGTGTGCCGATTGATAATCTGATGGAGGATGCGGCCACCGCCGAGATTTCCCGCGCCCAGCTCTGGCAATGGCGCACCCACGGCGCGCGGCTCGATGACGGCCGCCGCGTGGACGCGGCACTCATCGAGCACACGCTCGAGGAAGAACTCGCGGCATTCCGTGCGCACTTTGCCGTCGAGCCGGCTGCCGGCCTACACTCGCCTCGCCTAATCCATCGGCGTTTTCCGGCAAGGGATTGGGGTCTGCGAGTCAGGCCGGTCGGGGGGAGTCTTGACGGCAGGATGCCCGGGGAGTAGTACAAGCCGCCAGATTTGTCACATGGGAGGGGGTAACATGTTCACGCAAGTCCTGAGTCCCGCCGGTCCGCTTTGGCTTACCTTCGTCGTCGCCGTCATCCCGCTCGCGGTTCTCCTGCTGCTCCTGCCGGTACTGCGCCGTTCCGCGTGGATTACCTTCTGGGGCGTGATGATCTTCAACACGCTGGTCATCACCGGCATGTTCGAGCGTTTCCGCGTCTGGCTGGTGAGCGTGGGCACCGCCGACGTGCGGATCCAAACACTGTTATTTGCCTGGGCGTTCGGCGCCCTGTTGGAGGGACTGGTCGGCTTCGGTTATCCGTGGGCGTTTGTGGCGCCGATCCTGATCGCACTCGGCATTCCGGAGCTCGATTCGCTGCGTGTGGCCGCCATCGCCAACAACGCGCCGGTTTCCTACGGCGCTCTTGGCACGCCGATCATTGCGCTTGCGGCGGTCACCGGTCTGCCGCTGCTGGCTCTTAGCGGCTCGGTCGGCAAAGTAGTGGCGTTGCTGGCGTTTCTGCCGCCGTGGATACTCATCTATCTCGTGGCCGGCAAGCGCGGACTGCGTGATGGCTGGCCGCTGGCGATCGTCGCTTCCCTCGGCTACATTGCCGGGCAGCTGCCAGTGGCGGTATTCGTCGGCCCCTATCTTCCCGACGTGGCCGGCGCCATCGTGGCCTTCATCGTTATCCTGCTGTTCACGCGCGTGTGGCGGCCGGCCAGCATACTTGGATACGGCGGCGTCCCGCTCAGTGAGGCGCAGATGGCTGAACACGGCGATCACAAGGTCACGGGTGGTGAGCTGCTCAATATCTGGCTGCCGTTCATCATCCTGATCATGGTCGTGGTGGCTGGCACCGGTCCCTGGTCGCACCTGCCCGCGCTCAAGCTGTTCGCGGCGCACGTGGATGCGGTCTCGGCGGTGACCGGTAAGACTATGAGTTCGGCATTTCTGTTCACGCCGTTCAGCGGAGGCACCTGGATTCTGATCTCCTGGATACTGATTACCTTCGTGGTGGGCCTCCAGCCCGCGCAATATGCCGAGGTGTTCAAACGTACCTTCCGCCAGATGTGGGGCGCGCTGCTGGTGGGCTTTTTCATTTTCGGTCTGGCCTTCGTGTACAACTACTCGGGCATGGCGGGGTCACTTGCCTACAGCCTGTCGCGTATCGGGCCGTGGTACATCCTGCTGGCTCCGGTGGTGGGACTGATCGGCGTGGCGCTGTCGGGCAGCAATACCTCCACCAATGCCATGTTCGGCACCATCCAGCTCATGGCTGGGAAACTGCTTAATTTTCCGATCCTGCTGCTGCCAAGCCTGAACTCGGTGGGCGCCGAAGTGGGCAAGCCGATCGCGCCGCAGACCGCGAGTGTGGGTGTGTCCACCACCAGTTACGTGCGCAAAGAGGGTACGGTGATCCGCTACAATTTCGGCTGGGCGCTGGTGATCCTCGGCTGGCTGATCATCGTGGGGCTGTTCTTTTACTTCGTCGCACCCGGAGCGATGATGCTCTGAGGGCGTCATGCGGGCGATTCTGGCGGAGAATACCGGCGGGCCGTGGAGGTGCTCCGGCTCGCCGAGGGCCCACGCCCCGAACCCGGCGCAACGACACCCTTGCCAGCACCACCAACCCGGAGGCCAAGCTGCTGCGCAAGGCGGCGACGCTGTGTTTTGAGGCACACATACCTTGATGGAGAGTCGCCACGGGCTGTGCGTTGAGTTGCAGGTGCACTCCGCGCTGGTGCTGGAGCCCGCGCGGCGGCCAAGGCACTGCTCACCCGCCACCCGGGTTACACCGTCAGTGACGCAAGCGTAAACGTAGCGCAGCGTGATTATGAACCCGGCGTTAAATTCCGTTCACCTTCTGCCGCTGCTCTGATAATGGAGTAGATTTTCTATCAGACAGGAGGTGATTTATGCATGTAATCTTACGAGCACTCGCTGTGTGTTCACTCGGGATCAGCCTTGCCTGTGCACCGCTGCTCGTGAATGCCGCACCTCCGGAAGCGTATCCCGCCGTTTCGGTGACAC
>NCBI01000085.1 GCA_002255365.1 Chromatiales bacterium 21-64-14 | reverse complement strand
GCAGGCCGACGCCATGCTGATTGATGACCTGGATGCCGCAGCGCAGCAGGTTTCGAGCATGGTTACCGTGCCACTCAATCAGGGCCAGTTCGACGCCCTATGCGACTTCGTTTTCAACCTTGGAGCCGGCCGGCTGCGCGATTCCACGCTGCTGCGGCTGCTGAATCAGGGCAAGTACGCCGAGGCGGCTGCCCAATTTCACTTCTGGGTCATGGCTGGCGGCCATCCGCTGCCCGGTCTCGTGACTCGCCGCGCGAAAGAGCGCGCACTGTTCGAGGGTGCTGCATGATCGACCTGCTTCACGGCGACTGCCTCGAACTGATGGCAGGGCTGGACGCGAACAGCATCGACAGCGTCGTGACCGATCCGCCGTATGGCCTGAGCTTCATGGGTAAGGGTTGGGATCACGCAGTGCCGGGCATCGAGTTCTGGACCGAAATGCTGCGCGTCGCCAAGCCGGGCGCGTACCTGCTGGCGTTCGGCGGCTCGCGCACCTTTCACCGGATGGCCTGCGCGATCGAGGATGCCGGCTGGGAAATGCGCGACACGATCATGTGGCTGTACGGGTCGGGCTTCCCGAAGTCACACAACGGCCCGTGGGGCGGTACGGCGCTCAAGCCTGCGCACGAGCCGATCATCATGGCGCGCAAGCCGCTGATTGGCACGGTGGCAGCGAACGTGCTGGCCTACGGCACGGGCGGGTTGAATATCGACGGGTGTCGAGTGCCAGCTACCGATAACGTGCGATTCGAGCGCGAGCCGGGCGGGGTGAGCCGCGAGAACTGGCGCAAAGGTACATGCGTTGGACCGGCTATCCCTACTGATCTTGGCCGCTGGCCCGCCAACGTCATCCATGACGGCAGCGAGGAAGTGATGGCGGGGTTTCCTGATGCGCTTGGCGCAACAAGCAACGGCCGCAAAGGGGTTAGTGGAGCGTGTTTCGGTAAATTCGGCGCAGTCGAGCAGAAACCTGGACGCGGCGACTTCGGCACCGCCGCCCGATTCTTCTACTGCGCCAAGGCGAGCCGCAAGGATAGGAACGAAGGCTGCGATTACTTGCAGCCCGTACACCGTGCGAACGGCAACAAGTGGACGGATCAGGATTACAGAGTGTCCCGCGGCGAGCGACCGCCGTCTGCGGAGTCGGGGCCGCGAAAGAACACCCACCCGACCGTCAAACCCACCAACCTGATGCGCTACCTGTGCCGGCTGGTGACGCCTGCCGGTGGCGTGGTGCTCGACCCATTCATGGGTTCCGGCTCGACCGGCAAGGCGGCGCTGCTGGAGGGTTTCCGCTTCGTCGGCATGGAGCAAGACGCCAAGTATTTCGCCATTGCGCAGGAACGTATCGCGCAGGCACAACCGAGGCTAGTTGCATGACCATCGCAACCGATGTGCAGGCCGCCAAACGCTGGTGGTCGAGCAAGACGATATGGCTTGGCGCTCACCTCATGGCTGCCGCGCCCGTGCTGGAATACGCCCGCGACAACTCCACGCTGCTGCATGCCTACGTGGGCAAGGCGGACGCCGCGATATCGTTTTGCCTCGGCGTGATCGTGGTCTGGCTGCGCAACGTGACGCGCAAGCCGATCGGGAAGCCATGAGCATCCTAATCACGCTATTCGGATGGCTCCGCAAGGTGCCGGTCTGGGTATGGCTTGCCCTCGCTGCCGCTGGCGTGATCGTCGTGCAGCACATGGAGATCGGCCACTACAAGGCGAAAGCCGCTGCCTTCGTCACTGAGACCGCTTCACTCAAGGCCGCGCAGTACGCCAGCCTGAGCACCATCGAGACGCAGAAGGTCGCACTCAAGCAGTGGGCCGACAAGTACAAGAACGACATGCAGAACGGCGCCGTCTTCACGAAGCAGGCTGTCCAGTTCGCCGCCGATCAGCAGCACGCAAACCAATCCAGTCAGCAGAAGCTGCGGGTGATCTATGAAACGTTCCCTTCAGTCAAGGCATGGGCTGCTGCTCATAGCGCTCCCGTTGCTGTGGTTGACCGGATGCGCGACAACGCCCAAGCCCATTGAGGTTCGGTCGGTCAACGTACCGGTGCCGGTCTATGTGGCGCTACCTGCTGACCTGACCACGTTTGAGCCGATGCCAGCCTTTCCGGCTGACTTCACGAACGGCGCCTGGACGCAGTACACGCTCGACCTACAGACCGCGCTCAAGATCGACATCGACAAGCTGGGCAAGATCAAGGGTGTTCAGCCTGATTTTCTGGTCAGCCGTGGCCATTGTCGTTTACTTCAGGACGCGGTGATGTACCACGACCCCGACATCACAGCGCGATGGATATTCGTCGCTCTGTCCCTGACTGCGTTCCTCATCCTGCTGGCAATCCTGATTTCCGACTTCGTTGTGGCAGCACGCCGCAAGCGTCGTAGGCTCGGTGAGCGTCAACCGCATTACCGCATACACGTACCGCGAAAACGCGACGAAGGTATCAATGATGGACAGTGAGCCGCTGATCTGGACGACTAAGGGCAACCTGCCCATTGCATCGCTCGAATACAGCCACGCATGGGAAGACCAGCCCGAATACCTCAAGTTCAGCGAGACGTACCGACTGGACGGTGAAATCGTCAAACAATCTGCCCATGTGTACGTCAAGCAAGGCGTCCAGGCGCAACCCGAACAAGGAGCCTTCTAATGGCCAATGCAGCAGCGGTATGCACCAGCTTCAAAGTCGATCAGTTGAACGGCATCCATGCGTTTGGCACCAGCGTCGTTCGAGCAGCGACCACGCCTGACACCTTCAAGGCCGCGCTGTTTCTTGCGTCCGGCAGCTTGGGTGCAGCGACCACGGCTTACTCGACCACCAGCGAGGTCACCGGAACCGGCTATACCGCTGGCGGCGTCACCGTGACGAACGCGACCGCGCCGACCAGTTCTGGCACGACCGCATACTGGACGCCCTCGGGAAGCTTCGCCTGGACCACCATGACGGCCTCGGCGTTCGATACCTGCCTACTCTACAACTCAACGCAGAGCAACAAGGCGGTAGCGGTCTACACCTTCGGTTCGCAGAGTGTCACGGCGAGTAACTTCACGCTGACCATGCCGGCGAATGCGGCTAGCACGGCGCTGTTGCAGCTCGCATGAAGATCACGATCAACGGCGTGGCGGTTGACCTGGCGACTGCAGCCATCGATATCAGCTTTCCGGCCGCTGTCGTTGCACCGCCTGCTCCTGTTCCCGCTCCAGCACCCGCGCCAAGTCCTGCGCCAAGCCCTGCTCCGGCACCATCTTGGACACTCAAGGCCGCGTTCAACAGCTCCGTGCAGGCTGGCGTGCTATACATCAACGACTTCACGGCTGGTGCGGTCTCGGAACATTGGGACTTTGGCGACGGTACGACCAGCGACGTGATGGGGAGTCAGAAGCATACCTACACCGAGAGCGGCATCTTTGCGATCATGCTCACGGCCAAGGCAGCAAACGGCACGACAAGCACCAGCACGGTCCACGATGGCGTGATTGTCCCGCTGCCTGCGGTCATCCCGCCTGCGGTGAGTGTCGTCGGTCAGCCGGTGACTGTCGTGGCAAATCTCACGCTGCCCGTGCCGTACACGGCCACGCTCACGCTCGCACCCGGCGACGTGAAGCCGCTCGATCCTACCGACCCGAGCAAAGGTGCGGCGGTGTATTACGCCGATGGCCTGTGCGTGTGCCTTGAGAACAGCTATGAGAAGACCACGGGCGACATTCGCGGGCACTTCACGGTCACGGCAGGCGCCACGGCACTGTACGATGGCACCCTGACGCTTTGGGCGCACGGTGGCACGCGTTCGTTCTGGTTGGCTCAACCGCAGCCGGTGGCGAATCCCGATCTATCCTTCATGCCGAAACTCGGCGCCGGCTCCGAAAAAGCCTCTTCGGTCGCATGGTACGCGGCAGGCGACAACGGACCGACCGGCGCGGGCAACATCATCCTGGCCATCGGTACGGGTGGCGAGCATCCGCACCTAGGCCCAGTGCCGGAATGGGACGCGGCCTACCTGACCAACCCGAACGCGGACAATCTCGCCGTAGTGCGCGGCATGGCGGATTCCCTCGCGGTGCTGCCGTTCCATGTACGCTGCTTCGCCACCGGCAAGATGCTGAGCGTTGCTGACTACCCCGCCGCCTCTATGCTTCCCGTGCAACTGGGCGTCGGCAAGAATCCGATTGCCAAGTTCACCACGAACTGCCCGATCCAACTCGATCAGGGACAGGCGCACGCCACGAACTACAGCGCACTGGCTTGCGCGCTCTACGACACCGACTTCGACCGCGAACAGTTGGCGATGTGGTGCAACTGGGTCAATTCCCTATGCGAGAATTACACATACCGCAGCAAGCTCGGCTGCTGCACTTTCCGTGATGCGGCGGGGCGTGGCTTCGGTCGTGGCCTCAATGTCCTGATCTATGCGGCGAAGTACGCCTCACCAGAATACGCCCCGCAGTTTCAGGCATGGGTAGACGAGGCGGCAGCAGACGGCGCGGCGGCGTGGTTGGCGCAGACCGGCATCCAGATCATGCAACAGGGTGGGCCGCTGGTATCCAACGTCAACGCCTACGCCAACGGCGGATATGCGCCGTGGATGCAGGACATTCTCACGAACGCCATCGGCAGGGCAATTCAGCTCGGTCATACGGCGTTTCAGCCGATCCTCGATTACTTCTCGGTCTCGACGTTCGAGCGCGTGGAAGCGGATCACGAGTTCGCTACCCTCTACAACTCCATCACCACGATGGCGGACGGCACGCCGGTCGCAACGTGGGCGGAAGGCTTGCAGCGCGCGGCGACGTTCGACCCCAAGCTAGCCGCTGGGCTGGCATTGCCGGAAGGCTCACTGGAGCGCCTGACCACCTACGGCGAAACGCTGGGGTATCTGGCGGGTGACTTCGTGAACTTCCCGACCAGCCCCACCGGCTACGCGGCCATGTATCAGTCGGCGCTCGCCGTATGCGTTCGCTATGCCACTGACCAGCCCCGCGCTCAAGCGGCATGGGCGAAGTTCAAGCAGTACCAGCGCATCGACTTCTCGCAGAACGGCAAATATAACGAGACCCCGTAATGGCTGACACCGTCGTCATTCTGACCAGCGGCACCAGCTGGACAGTGCCAGCCGACTGGAATCCAT
>NCBI01000084.1 GCA_002255365.1 Chromatiales bacterium 21-64-14 | reverse complement strand
TCCGGAGCGTGAGGCCGTCGTTCGTGCAGACCTCCGTACCGGGAGAAAAGGGAAAAACGTTGCATGATTCAGGCGACAACTATCTTGACGCGCGCCGAGGGATTGCACCCGGTACCGTGGCTCAAGGCCTAGCGATTCTCAAAAACAGTTCTTGAAACCCAATTCTCGCACGATTACGCTAACCATGAGTTTCGATAAAGGAGAATGCCGGATGCGCCCGTCGATCGTGCTCGATCTCAAGCGAAGTGCGGTTCGCGAAACAGCAAGCCGGTTTCGTACAGCGAACCCGCGCATATTCGGCTCCGTGCTTCGAGGCACGGATCAGGAGGGCAGCGACCTCGATTTACTGGTCGACGCGCTGCCCGGCGCGACGCTGTTCGACTTGGGCGGGTTGCAGGTCGAGCTGGAATCCTTACTTGGCATCCCCGTCGACTTACTGACGCCGAGTGATTTGCCGGCGTCGTTCCGTGCTCAGGTGCTCGCCGAAGCGCAGCCCGTATGAGCGATAACCGACTGGGTGACTACCTCGATCATATGCAGCAGGCGGCAGCTGATGCATGCGGGTTCGTAGACGGCTTGAGCAAAGACGACTTCCTTGCTGACAAGCGCACCCAGCAGGCGGTGGTCATGAGCCTCATCATCATGGGTGAGGCCGCCACCAAAGTGATGGATGGCTACGCTGAGTTCACCCAGACCCATCCCGAAGTGCCGTGGCGGAGCATGCGCGGGATGCGTAACCGCATCGCCCATGGCTACTTCGATATCAACCTCGACGTGGTGTGGGAGACGGTCCAAACCGCGCTTCCCGATCTGTTGCAGCAGCTGCGTGCGGCACGCACCCACGAGTGAGGGTGCCGTGACTCGTCCCATGCCCGCTTTGCCCGTGCTGACCCTTCAGGGTGGTTGGATCCGCGAATTCGTCAATGCACCCGGTCCTTGTGTTGCACTGGGTTTGGTCGAAGAATACGGGCAGTCGTACGCCTGCCTGGCACTACGTCCGCCAGACGGTCAAGACCGCCCCACAAGGGCCTCTCCGCTCCGCTTACCGCGCGAGCCCGTGCCGACCGCAGCCAAAATCGTACTATGTGTTAGGTTGTCCGGGCCGTTCACCAAACGGCAGAACGAAATCTATCGCCTAGGTTGGTCAGATCGCGCTGCGCACATCAAGCCGGTCTCCATACATACTGACAGGAATTCCCCCAAGTTTCTCGAGCTTCTTTCCATCAAAGTAATACACCCCCTCCCAGATCATCGCCCAGGAAACAGCTCCCACAAGAATAGCTAGCGGAAAGAGAAATATCCAAGCCCAAATCGGTATAAGATAACAGCTAAACAGCACCATAAACATAAGGAGCGACATCAATACGGCGCTCTTTCTGTAGAAATACAACTCTCCGCTGTCTAGCTTGATCCCGATCAGCCGCCTGCGATGGATATAGAGCGTGCAAGGCTTCCCCGTCGTATGCGCCTTGCTCATGTGCGAATCCAACCCTTGGATAACTTACAGTTTTAGGAGATATTTATCGCCAATCTTAACCGTGGCGTTGGCTAAGGTACTGCTAGATTTTCCCATCAGGTACCCGCCGGGGATCGAGGTCAGGTACGTCCCCCCCTCGCCGCTTCCCCGTTCATATTCTGATACGACGCCGCTAAATTCTTTCATCCGACATTCTCCTGTTGATCCCCGGTCGTGTCGGGCGCCATCCTCGGGGCCGACGCCCCCCTATAAACCGTATTCTGCCCTATGTTTTCGTCACGTGCAGCCGGGGAACCTACGAGATGAGAAGTGGCCGCGGTTGTTTGAACAGCTTTCCCCGATTTATAAGTGGATTCCGGGCGGGTTGGGGCGATGCAGAGTTGTCCACGGCGGCGGGCGTCGCTTGCGACGAACGACCGACGCGGTGGGCAACTCGGGGCGCACCACGATTTCATTCTATGCAGCCTCCTGGCAGTTTGGCAAGGCGTTCCAGTAGGCTTGTTTCGGTGTCATGCCCTGGAGGCTCGAGTGCGGCCGTTGCGTGTTGAACCAATCGATGTAGCGCCCGATGTCGGCCCGGGCTGCGCTCACGCAGTCGTAGGCCTTCAGATACACGCATTCGTACTTGACGCTGCGCCAGAGTCGTTCGACGAAGACGTCGCCACGCCCACGCCACGCGTCGTTGCTTAAACAAAATGTAGTGCCGACTTTTACCCTAAGCCATTGATCTCGCGTTGCCTCAGGGTCGATTCTGCGCAAGTTGGGCTAAGGCAGTCGGGTGTCCCGGCACATAGTGCCGTCGGGCTCGCGGGCGCTGCCCCGCGCCTCGTGCCGAGTCACGGCCATTCGGCATTGATCCCTGACGCCTCCGGCCCACCGCGGCGATCATCGTCGCGGTCTACTCTACGGTTATGCCTTGCTTCCTCCCCACGATCAGTCACCCTCACGCAGCGCAGTTGCGCTTCACTTCGTTCGCTGTGGTCAGCTTACGGGAGGACTTGCACCTCCAAGCCTTCGACACCAGCGTGATCGCACTGCCGTCCGGGGCGGTGTTGATCCCGGTCCAGAGACTGGTGTCGTAGCCGGTCCAACTGTTGTGCGCGGCGGTGTTCCAGTTGCTGATCCCGCTCGAGGTCAAACCCTAATTGATCGGGAAGCCCGCGTAGGTGCGGGGATGGTTGAGGTAATGCCAGTCGGCGTCCTGACCGGTGACCATCACGCGACTGCCGAAGGTCGGGGCGGCACTGACAAGCGCACCGTAGTTCGGATAGGTATTCCACCCCCCCTCCGGCGAGGCGACGACCAGGGCATTGTAGCTGCCCGTGGGCATGGCGCCGCTGCCCCAGTAGGTGATGGACCAGCTGTTATGGCCCGGCGCCGCCGCAGCCTGGTTGATGAGATTGTTGATGTTCGCATTGTAGTTGGGAGTATTCGTCACGCCCCCGGTGTACCAGAGCACGTTGATGGGACCCGCCTGGGCCGATGTGACGGCCAGACCCAGCAGCACTGCGGACAGCAGACTCAACCAGTTTTTCATGAGTTAATCCCCCCACGACTTCCGTTATCTTCCAGGTCCGCAGCGTTACACGGTCCCGCTTCGGCCGCTGTCCGATCCACTGCCCGGCTGGCGCCGGTATCACTGCCGCCGGATGGTTCGCGCTTGCGGACGGGCCTGCCCGGACAATGAGCAACAACCGGACCAACTGAAGAAACAGTGCAATAAAACAAGTGGTTGTCGGATCGCCGGGGCATCGGATTCATTCGGAAGTACACCAAGTGTAAAAACCTCTGAGAGCGCGGATCGTGAACTTCGGCCGAAAAATTCAGGAAAACAACCAGAGTAACAATAAATTACGGAATGACCGCCGCGCTTCCGGATTACTTCGCGCGTGTAGTGATACCGCTGATGTACGAACTAGTGGCGACCATGTCATCCTCGGTTAGGGGCGCGCGTAACCGGGTACACAGAAACGAATTTTCGTTCCTGTTCCAGTGTAAAGAAACGGACGCTTTAGGCCTTCGCCAAGCGCCGCCCTGCTATCCCCTTCATAGCCGCACGGCAGGCGGCTCGAACGACACCGAGCCCGCATTCTTCGGAGCGGGCTTTTCGCCACTCGCTACTGCGGTCATCTCCTTGCGCAAGGTCGCATGGCCCTGGATTTTCTTCTCCATGATTTGTTGCCCTCCTCTGGCGTCAGGTCGCAGAGGCCGCGTGCATCGCTTCCGCGCGCCGCAGCCTCACCGCCACATCAATCCGCGATCCGAGGCCATTGATCATCGCCATCAGGCGTTCGACGCTGATCCGGCGGAAGTCCGCATTTCGGACCCGCGAAAAATCGGCCGCGTCGATTCCCGTAAGGCTCTGCGCCTTCCGGACGCCTAACCCCTTCTTGTCGAGCACCTTGATGATCTCGGTTGCGTATTCCACTGATTCCTGCCACCGGTTCCACGCGAAGGCTGCCACCCAGTCCAGGGCAAGGCTGCCACGTGTCGGAGCGTAGCGACGCGGGAGTTATTACTCTGAGTCCGGTGTGTGCGTCAACTTGGATTTGCGTTTGCGCATGGATTCCCCTTTCAGATTGATCTTGTAAGCGGTGTGCACCAGCCGGTCGAGGATGGCATCGGCCAGTGTCGGATCGCCGATGATCTCGTGCCAGTGCTCGACCGGCAGTTGACTGGTGATGAGCGTGGCGCGTCGTCCGTGCCGGTCCTCGAGGATTTCCAGCACATCGCGGCGTTGCTCATCGGTGAACGTGGATAACCCCCAGTCATCGAGCACCAGCACATCGGTCTTGGCGAGCGCGGCAAGCAGCTTCGGGTAACGGCCATCGCCTTTGGCGATGGGCAGTTCCTGGAACAGCCGTGGGAGGCGCAGATAGTGAACCCGATAGCCGTCCCGACACGCCTTGTGCGCGAGTGCGCAGGCGAGCCAGGTCTTGCCGACACCGGTCGGGCCGGTGATGAGGATGTTGTGATGCGCCTTGATCCACGCACCATTTACCAAGCCGGCGATCATGGCCTTGTCGAGACCGCGCGGATGGCGGTAATCGATATCCTCGATGGCTGCCTGCTGGCGCAGCTTGGCTTGGCGCAGCCGTGTCTTGAGGCGCCGGTCATCGCGTTCGGTGATCTCCCGATCGACGAGCAGCCCGAGGCGTTCTTCGAAGCTCAAGTCCTCGATGTCGGGCAGGTCGATTTGTTCGGCAAGCGCTTTGCGCATGCCGGTGAGTTGCAGGTGTTGCAGTTTATCGAGTGTGGGATGGATCAGCATCGGTGGTCTCCTGTCGGTTAGTGGTAATACTCGGGTCCCCGGATATTGGGGTGATCAATGGCATCGGCGGCGGACGCGGGTTCGGGCAGCGGGGTCCGGTCCAGACCGCGCTTGAGGATGGATTCGATGCTGCGGTAACTCGGCGCGCCAAGGACCAGCGCCCGCTGACACGCCGATTCCAGACGCGTATCGCCATAGGTCTTGCCCAGACGCAGGATGCCCAGGCATGAGCGGAAGCCGTGTTGCGGATGCGGGCGCGATGCCAGGATCGCTTCGACGACGCGTGCGGTGGCAGCACCGGTCTGCTGCGCCCAGCGCACCAGCCGCTGTGGCGTCCACTGCGCATACTGCTGATGCGCCCGTGGCATGTGCTCGGTCACCGTGGTGTGGCGCCCTTTACTGTGCGCGCGCCGGTGGCTGGCGACACGCTTGCCCTGGTGCAGACACTCCACGACCTGCGCGCCGATGCGCACATCCAGCGTTTGCTTCACCAGCTGATAGGGCACCGAGTAATAGTGCCCCTCGACCTCAATGTGATAGTCAATGTTCACGCGCGCCTTCTTCCACTCGGCGTAGTCGTAGGGCGTGTCCGGCAACGGTTGCAGTGCCGGGCGCTCCAGGGTATCGAACCACTCCTGGCGCGAGCCGGGCAGCTTCTTGAAGGGTCGCCGGTTAAGATCCGCCAGCAGTTGTGCGATCGCAAGGTTCAGTTCGGCGAGACTGAAGAAGGTCTGGTGGCGCAGTCGCGCTAGGATCCAACGCTCCACCAGCAGCACGCCCGCTTCAACCTTGGCCTTGTCGCGGGGCTTGCAGGCACGGGCCGGCAGCACCGCGACACCGTAGTGCGCCGCCATCTCCTGGCAGGTGGGATTGAGGTCCGGCTCATAGCGGTGCGCGCGCGTCACGGCGGACTTCAGGTTATCGGGCACCAGCAGCGCCGGGCTGCCACCGAAGAACGCGAACGCCCGCACATGCGCACTGATCCAGTCCGGCAGTGTCTGTGTCCACGTGGCCTCGGCGTAGGTGTAGTTGCTCGCGCCGAGCACGGCCACAAAGATCTGCGCGGTGTGGATCTCACCGCTGCTGCTATCGATCACCGGCATGGTCGGGCCGCAGTAATCCACGAACAGCCTCTCGCCCGCCCGGTGACTCTGGCGCATCACGACATCGCGCGTGCCCCGCCAGGCACGGTAATGCATGCAGAACGCGCTGTACTGATACCCTTCCGGACACGTGACCTTGTACTCCTGCCAGAGCAGCACCAGCGTCACGCCTTTGCGTTTGAGTTCTTGATGCATCTGCGCCCAGTCCGGCACCGTGCGCAGATCCGCCGGCAAGGAGGCCGGTCGCGGGAACAGCCGCCGTTCCAGCGCCGCATCGTCCAGGTCCGCCGGTAGCGGCCATGACAACCCCGCGTCAGCCGCCCGGCGCAGATACTCGGTCACGGCGGGACGGCCAATGGCACAGCTCTGCGCAATGCGGCGGTTGCTGACCCCGCCGTCCCATTTCAGACGTAGCACTTCTCTTATCTTGCGCATGGATAACCTCTCTGCCGGCATCGGATACTCCTCGTGATTGAGAAATATCCAGCATACCGATGGTTATCCCGCGTCGCCGATGCGATGTCCTAAGGGTGGCAGCCTTCCCGTGGAATGGGTGGCAGCTTTCCCATGGAATCAGTGGCTGCTTTCGCGTGGAATGGGTGGCAGGCTTGCTATGGAATCAGTGGCAGGATTGGCGTGGAATACGCACACGGCGCGTTCGTGGGCCTCGAGGACTCCCAGCACTATCTCGATCGCAAGCTCGTACTGGCCAACCAGCGCCGTCATGGCACCACACAGCGACGGCCGATCGATGATCTTCGCCAGGAGCGCGAACACCTGCGCGCGCTGCCCGCGGTGGCCTACGAGATCGAGGAATCCGCCACCGCCCGCGTGCGCGCAGACGGCCACGTACGCTTCGCCAACCGCTACTACTCGGTTGAGGAGCGCTACCTCGGCGAGGAGGTGCTGATCCTGGCCGGCCGCGAGCGGCTGGCCATTTATCACCGGGGAATCCTGATCGAAACCCACGAACGCCTGACCGACCCCTACCGCTCGAAACAAACAAAACCCCAGCATTTGAAGCCCTGGGAGCGCGCTCTCTCTGATCACTCCGTTTACCGAAAGCGGGCACGGCCATTGGGGCCGGCGGTGGAGGAACTCATCGTGATCCTGCTCACCCAGGGCCAGGGCTTCATCGACACCCGCAAGGTCTGGGGGATTCTCTGTCTCGATAAGAAATACGCGGCTGCCGATATCGACGCTGCCTGCCGCCAGGCGATCGATATGAAGAGCTACTCATATCGCAAGGTCGCGAGTCTGCTGAAGAGCGCTCAAGCCTCCACGGCGGTGAAAGCAGCGCCTGTGACGCGCCCGAAAAATAAGTTCACGCGAGACTTGTCGGTCTACACCGCACAGCTCTCGCTTCTCCCCACCCAACCCCCAGGAGATGATGAATGAACATAGAAACGGTCAAAACGCAACTTCGCAGCCTTCGTCTGTCGGCCGCCGCACGCGAGCTCGAACAGGTATTGCTGCAGCACAGGAAAGCCGCCAATCTTGACTGGCTCTCCGATCTCCTGGCACGCGAGCTCGATGCAAGAAAACAGAACGCGCTAAAGCTTCGCTTCAAGCAGGCGGGCTTCCCAGAATCGGTCACGCTCGAGACGTTTGACTTCGGCTTCAATCCGGCGATCGATGAGCACATCATCCGCGAGCTCGCCACCTTGAAATTCATCGACGAGCACGGCATCGCCTTGCTGCTAGGACAGCCCGGTGTGGGCAAGACGCATGTCGCGCTCGCCCTCGGGGTGGCCGCCGCACACCGTGGATACCGCGTCTACTTTGCGACCCACAAGAAGCTGATCGAACAGATCACGTGCTCGAGGCACGAGGGCACGCTCGATCAGTTCTTCAAACGTCTGTTGTCCTGCGAACTGTGGGTCATCGACGACTGGGCGGCGGTGTCGATGAACCGCGAGATCGCCGAAGAGGTCTTTGATCTCATCGATCGGCGCAAGTACAGCTCGGGGCTTGTGCTGACGTCCAATCGTGCTGTCGAGGAATGGGGCGAAATCTTCCCGAACAGTGTGCTTGCCAACGCCACCATCGATCGGCTCTTCGAGCAGGCGCACGCGGTGGTCTTCCAGGGCAAGAGCTATCGACTGAAGGGACGCCTTACCACGCGTGAACTTGACACAACCCTTCGCAAC
>NCBI01000083.1 GCA_002255365.1 Chromatiales bacterium 21-64-14 | reverse complement strand
ATGGACATGACCCTAGGCAGTATGCATGCCTGTCATTTCTGGGGTTTGCCTTGAGCTACTGGTGGCTTGGAGGCTATATGCGGCCCGCCAGTTGGGAAAGTCTGTTATGGCCACAATTCCTGGAAGGGGCCGCACTGGGATTGCTGTTCGTTCCAATGACATCGATTTCTTTAAGCAACATACCCGAAACGTCCCAATTGCATGCTATCGATGTACTCAACACGGCGCGTAATTTGTCAGCGGGTTTGATCATTGCATTCGCCGATACCATTTGGGACCGCATCAATGCGCATCAGAGAAATCATCTCGTAAGCCTTGGTGCCGGCGACGCCGAGCGCTTCGTAATGACGCTGCCAAAATTCGTCACTGCGCCGGCAGCGGCTACCCATCACCTGTTGGCGGTCAAGATAGGGATCCAAAGCGGGTTGCTTACCCTGAACACCCTATTCAATAGCCTTGCGCTGGTTTTCTTCGCATTTGCGCTGCTGATCTGGTTCGCAAGCCCGCTACATCCCGTTCACGCGGATCCAATTCTGGATCAGATCGTCGAAAGTCTCGGGGAGGAGCCATGAAGTTCCATGTGCGTGTTGCAACTGTTATGGTGGTTTTTTTGCAAACCGCCTGTGCTCCCGCCTTACCTAAGGGGCCGTCTCTAATCCAGGGCATCGGATTTCAAAATGCCCACGGCAACGCGAATGCGGCAGTACAACCGCATCAGGCGGATCTGTCGACAAATCGCTGGTGGCACGTCTTTCGGGATCCGAACCTGAATCGCTTAGTAGCGATGGCCCTTAAGAACAATCCGGGGCTTGCCGAAGCCAGCGCCCGCATGCGCCTTGCGCAAGCGGAATTGTTGCGTGCTAACGCTGCTGAATGGCCCCATTTTGACAGTATTAATCAGGTTACGCGTGCTCACCTCTCGGATAATGGCAATCACGCAATTTACAATGGGACCACGTCCACAGTTGGTGAAATCGTCCCGCTGTTGGTGAGCTATCATTTGGACGTCTTCGGCGAAGACCGTGAAAATATTGCCGCGGCTCGAGCCGGTGCTGAAGCGGTTCATGCCGAATATCGTCAGAGCGCCCTCATGTTGAGCGCGGCGGTCATAAAAACCTATTTTGCGCTGGCGATAGCTCAGCAACTGGTGGATATCCAAGGGGGGATCGTCAAGCTCAGCAAATCTGCAGGTGGGATCCAGGCCGCGGATTATCGGGCGGGCATTCAGTCCGCCGTTGCGATGCTAACTACGCGAGTGGAAATTCAAAACGCAGAGAGCACGCTCGCGGCGATTCGGCAAAAGGAAGCAGCCTTGGGATTCGCTCTGGCCACCTTGCTTGGCAAGGGCCCGGCGTATCGGATTCCCGTGACTATGGATGCGCGCAAGATACCCGTGAATTTTAAAGTTCCCGGGGATATAGACATGGATATTATCGCCCAGCGACCTGACATACAGGCCGCGCTCTGGAATATCCGCCACGCAGTGCATGTTGAAAAATCAGCACGGGCAGCTTTTTACCCCAATATCAATTTGCGAGCGCTAGTTGGGTTTAACAGTGTTGGTATATCCAATTTGCTTAAGGCGAGTAGTTTTTTGTATGCATTTGGCCCGGCGGTGAGTTTGCCTATCTTCGAGGGAGGGGCCCTGGAGGGAAGGTTTAAGGCGAGCGCGTCCGCCTACGATATGGCGGTATTTTATTACAATAAATCGGTTCTCGCCGCGGTCAGCCAAGTGGCTACAGATCTGGCTGCGCTCGAGCATAGTAAGGAACAGCTCAATGAAGACGCGAACGTCGTTCAGCAGAGTGCGGCGCTTGTAGACGTTGCAGCATCTCAGTTCAACAGCGGTATTGCTGACAAGATCCCGCTCATCCAAGCGAAAATACAATTCAATATCGCAATCAAGACACATTTGGAGGAGACATTGAACTGGATATCGACGGTTACAGATGCGGCTACGGCCCTTGGTGGCGGGTTTCAAAGGTGGTCAGCATGATCGAGAGAGACAAAATCAGATCGAAGCGGTTGCGGGTTATGTGGTCGTTCGCGTTACTGATCGGTTTGTTGGTCGGTTCCTATTGGTATTTTTTCTTGCGCCCAGTAGTCGAAAGTGATGATGCCTATGTCGAGACGAATATAGTCCCGGTTGTGGCCCTGACGCCCGGTGTTGTCACCAAGATAGGCGTGGACGATAGCGTGTTTGTCCACGCCAACCAATGGCTGCTCAGTCAGGAACAGCAGTTGACTTCGGCGAATCTGGCGAACGCATCCGCGTCCTTGGCGGGCGCGGTTCGTCAAACCAAGAGCCGGTTCGCGTTGGTTACGCAGAAAACAGCGGAAATCGCCGTTTTGCGCGCCCAACAAACGAAACTTATGGACGATCTGTCCCGTTATTTGCAAGCCAAAGCCGTTGGTGGTGTCGCCAGCCAAAAAGTATCTGACACTCGCGCTGATATCGCCATTACCGATAGCCAGATCGTCGCTGCGCAAGCGGCCTTGGATAAGGCCCAAGCTTTGGTGACGGGCACAACGGTATACGATAATCCGTTCGTAAAAACGGCGGAAGCCAATTTCATCAAGACGTATATTCAGAATAGACGCTCGATCGTGCTTTCTCCGGTTGACGGATATGTGGCCCATCGGCGTGTTCAGGTTGGTGAACAGGTAAAACCAGGTCAGTGGCTCATGGCAATTGTTCCGCTCAACGACTTATGGATAACCGCCAATATCAAAGAGACCAGATTGGCGCACGTAAGAACGGGCGAGCCAGTCCAGATTCAAGCGCAGACTTACGGTGAGGACGTCACGTTTCACGGACGGGTGATCGGGGTAGTCCCTGCGGGCGGTACCGCGTTTAGCCTCTTTCCGCCCGACAACACTACCGGGAACTATATCCATATTGTGGAGCGTGTTCCTGTGCGGATTAGCCTGGATCCGAAGGAGGTGCACCGTCACCCGTTAAGGCCGGGAATGTCGGTGTCGGTGACTATCGATACGCAGGAATACCGTCATTTTAAGAAGCTGGTTTCCGATGTGAAAGTGGCGAACGGAAGCTTTGAAACGAATATTTTTAATGGGGAGATGCAAGCGGCAAAGCGCGCCGCGAAACAGATCATCGAGAAAAATGTGCACCCGCCACGCGCGAATTTAACCGGCTCCGCATATTGTGGTCAGGTTGATGCTATGGCGTGTTGACGCGGGCTGGGCAATTTGTGGAAGGATGGGTGGTGCGGCGCGCAGGCCACGGCGTCGTTTCGACTCCAAGCGCAGTGCGCCTCATGTGATGCGTTCATTGACTCACGGGCCATCAAATCCAGGAAGCGGGTGTTCGGTCTCCCGCGTGGGCGGCGCCCTAATTCCGAGATCGCGCTGCGAACGATGCTCCGACGGCTTGGGGCGACACCCCTGCGATGCGCAGCCTTGTAGGGCCGTCGCGTCAGCGTCGCAAGGTCGTGATCCCCACGCACGGCGCACGCGCCAATTCTGCTGCGTTATGGCGCCCCGGTCAGGATTCGAACCTGAGACCTTCCCCTTAGGAGGGGGATCAATTGTATTTGCAAAACAGTCCCTTACCCACTGGTTTGTATAATAAACAATGCGTTATCAGTTTATGCGTATGTATGGATATACATGGAACTTTAGTTGAACTTGCCCGGCAGTGTGCCAGGAGTGTGCCATAGATTCCGGTCTTCGATACCCCCCTAGGTCGCGCGGATGTGTCTGGTATACCATACACAAGCAATTGAAAGTTTTGGTGTTTTTCATTAAGCATGGTATATTACCTATAACACCAAACAAAGGGGTGTGGAGATGGATACCATAGATATCATAACTAATTTAGCCTCCGAAGTAGCGGCCTGGAATGTAAAATGCGAGGAAATGCGCCGGGAGGGCCGACGCGCGGCGCGGGCGCGCAGGCTGGCCCGGCCTATGGATGGAAGGCCATCATTCTGGCGCCTGATCCAACGGCGACTCCGACGGCCTGCCCGGCGAGCGGCCGCCCGAGCCACCTGGTCGCCGCGCGCGGCGATCACCGCCCCTCGTACCCGCGCTCGGGCCAGGCAGGCACACCGAACTCGAGCAGGCCCGGCGGGCGGCGGGGATACTGAAGGTGACGGGGGCGGAGAACCCCCGAGGTTATTCGACACAGCGGCCCTAGCCGCCTATCTATGCCTCGCGATCGGGACTGTTCGCACAGCCTTATCCCGCGGGCCCGCGGTGGCAAATCCAGGATGTCAATGCCTGGCTCGCTGAGCGAGCCGGCGCGCCGCGTCCGGATGGTCGGAATCGCAAGGCTGGCCCCGGGCGGCCTCGATCTGGTTCCCGGGGCCGGGCTGGGGGTGCGAAATGAGCGCGCCCACGCCCACGCTCACGCTACGAGACCCAATCGAGGCATTCGCCAGCGCGATCGCCGCCGCGGGCCTCCCTGTGCCCGAGCAGATCGTCGCCGACGGCCAAATCCACAGGTTCAGCACCAACGGGCGCAGCGGGGATGGCGCGGGCTGGTATGTGCTCCATATCTCTGGGGATGATGCATGGGGTGCGTATGGCGATCACCGATCTGGGGTGGACGGCAAGTGGTCCTCACGGTCCTCACGGTCCTTGGCTCCGGCGGAGCAGGCCGCGCGGCGCGAGCAGATCGAGCAGGCCAAGCGCGAGGATCGGGAGGAACGCGCGCGCCGGGCCGCGCAGGCGGCGGCGACCGCCGCCAGGGTGTGGGAGAACTCGCCCCCTGCTCCAGTAGATCACCCCTACCTCCGCGGACATGGGCTGACAGCAGCCCATGGATCGCGGGTCACCGGCGACGGCAAGCTGGTCGTCTGCTATGTCGATCTCGTGAGCGATGCGACCCGCACCGTGCAGTTCATCCCAGCGGGGCCGAGGCCGGGAAAAAAGAAATATCTAAACGGGTCCTGCATGGACGGGGCCGGTGTAATCATCGGCGACCTGGACCTGGACGACGCCGCGATGATCGTGATCGCCGAAGGATGGGCCACCGCCGCGGCCGTGCATCAGGTCACCGGCCTGCCTGCGGTGGCCGCAGGCTGCGCCGGGCAACTGGTGGGCGCGGCTGAGATCATCCATGAGCGGTACCCCGCGGCCCGGATAACGATCGCTGGGGACTCGGGTGAGGTAGGCGAGCGCGCGGCGCTCGAGGCCGCCCGCGAAGTCTGCGGACTCGGCCTGGTGGCAATACCCCAGGGGGTGAGTGACTGGGCGGACGTGTTGACCACACGCGGTCCGGGCGCAGTGAAAGAGGGGATCGAGTCCGCCCAGCCTCCTGCTCCGGCCCCGGCAAGCCCGCCGCAGGCGGCATCGGCGGCGGAGCCGCCGGTAAAGATACAGATCTGGGACTGGTCCTCCTTTGTTCCTCCGGCCCCGCAGATCGATTGGCTAATCGATGGTCTCTTGCCACTCGGGGGAGCCGTCGATGTGTATGGGCCGCCGGGCAGCCGAAAATCCACCATCATTTATCACCTAGCGGCCACCATCGCTGCGGGCGGAGGGCAATGGTTCCGCTGGCCGGTGACCGGTGGGCGGGTAGCAATCATCGGTGGAGAGTCGTCTAACAAAAATATGCACTGGCGTATGGCGCGGAGAATCATGACCCTCGCCGGGTGCGAGCCTGATCCGGATCGCATCATCACCATCCCCGATCGCCCTATATTACGGTGGGCGCGGGGGTATCAGAGTGACGGCAGGCAGGAGGGATGGGACATCACTCCAACCGGCCAACGGGTGCTCGACTATCTGCATAAGTACCAGCCAACATTGGTGGTCATCGATACAATCCTAGCCGGAGCACATGGCTGCAACATCATCGATCAAGCACAGCAATATGCGCTGGCCGAGGAATTGGGTCGGATCGCGCGGGCGTTG
>NCBI01000082.1 GCA_002255365.1 Chromatiales bacterium 21-64-14 | reverse complement strand
CGAATCGACACGTGCCCGCCAAATCCGGAATTTCATCGCAACCCTGATGCTCTCCCGCGGAATTCCTATGCTGCTCGGTGGAGACGAGTTTCGACGCAGTCAAAGGGGGAACAATAATGCGTACTGTCAGAGCAACGACATCAGTTGGTACGACTGGTCACTCGCTTCCCGGCACGCGGACATCATCCGGTTCACACGGTCGATGATCCAATTTCGCCGCCTGGTCCCCATGCTGTCGGAAGAGGCATTCTATACACCGCAGGAACTCGGCTGGGTCAGCGCGGCTGGCGGACCGGTGGACTGGGATGAGGGCGATGCACTGCTCGGGGTCCACTTTCACCCTAGAGCAGCCCCACCTGTGCGCGTCGTTCAACGCCACTGACGTGGCAGTGCCGTTCAGACTGCCTCGGGCTACCGGGCCCTGGCGACTTTATATCGACACCGCCGCGGCGAGCCCGAAGGATATCCGGCTGGTGCCGGCCGATCCGCCGCTCTCCAGCGATACCCTGGTTGTGGCATCCAGGAGTCTGGCGGTATTGCTCACCGCCGCATCGCTCCTCGGATCCTGACAATTGCGGCGTGATTGGCGCCTCACAGACAACGCACGGACGGGTCGCGTCAGCGATACCCGGTGGAGTAGGCGGCCCACCGACGCCGCACCAGCGGGCCGTAGACGCAGGCGTTGCCCCGCACCGCACGCACCACCCCGACCATGGAACACCCGTCTCGGCACCGGCAATCAGTTTGGCGGGGTAGACACGGGTCGGCCACCTTACCGCTTAGAGCGGTGGTTGCTCCGCAATATTTTGTGATGCCTTCAACACCCGGCTGCCCAAGGTCAGCAGAACCATGCCCTTCTGATCCTGACCCTGCAAGGCGGTGATGACTAGATACTGGCGTCCCGCACGGCTCGTTTTGCATCCTATCCCCCAAGAGCAAGCTCGGACGAACCCCGCAGCAACCTCGACCAACTGCGCGACTCGATCACCATTACGGGACACTCACCCCTCAACGCGGTGCTGTTCCCTCTGGGGCTGCGCTATCACGTCCTGCATCACCTGTCCCCGACGATCCCGTACACAACCTGCCCCGCGCCCACCGCCGGCTGCTGGCAAACCTGCCACCGGGACTGCCCTACCCCGAGTCCATGCAACCGGAGGTCAGACGGGTGCTCGCGCAACTCTGGCGCTCGGCCCGCGCGCACGGCCAAGCGGCGGCCATGATCCCCTGGCACCGCGCCGGTCGCACCGTCGGATCCTGATTCCCAGGAACGATGGGGCCGCGCGCGCCATTACAGTTCCAGAAACCACCGCCATCGATGCGATTATGCCCCGCCCCAACGAGGTGAAAACCGAGACCGGGGCGCGCACCATGACGGGTGCACCTTCGTACCTCCCGTTGCGGGCTCAAGGCGACAGGGTGGGACGCTTACCGAGCGTCATCGGCCCACCAATACCAGCGCCTGCCCGGGTCTGATATCGATTCCCGCAACGAGCCCGTTCCCCCGGGCCAGGCGGGCCACCGAAATCCCGGCCGCACGAGCGATACCCCACAGGGTATCGCCGCGACGCACGATATGGATCCGCTCATGTGCCCTGATGGGTTGTTTCGGGCGGGCGTGCAGATCGCGCTCTGCACGCACGTGACCGGTGCCCGGAATGAACAGCCGCCCTCCGGCCCGGATCGCCGTGCCGCGCAGGCGATTGACCCAACGCAGACGGGTGACCGTGACGTGGTAGCGAAAAGCGATCTGGCTCAAGGTTTCGCCCGGCGCGATCGTATGCCATCGCCCCCGGGCGGGCGACCGCGGGGGTGAGCAGCAGGCACGCGCGCCATCAATCTCACGCGCCCCCTCAAAACGTCTCGCCCAGTACGGCTGCCGCAAGCTGGACAACGTGACATCTCCCCCCGAGGTGGGCGCATGAATAAACCGGCCGTCCCCCACATAGAGACCGACATGGGAGTACGGTGCACCGCGGGTGTCGAAAAACAGCAGATCCCCCAGCCGCATCCTGGAAACCGGTACCGGGCGTGCGACGGCGGCCATCGCGGCCGCCGAGTGGGGTAACCGTACGCCGAGCGCGCGATAGACATAGGCGACGAACCCACTACAGTCAAAACCCGTGGCGGGCGAATCGCCCCCGTAACGATAGGGCGTCCCCTGCAGACCCAAGGCGTAATCCACGACGGCCCGATTGATCGACGGCAGGTGCCCGAGCGAGCCCCGTTCCTGGCGTGCATCGGCATGGGCGCTTTGCACGAGCAGCAGGACCACGCCGATCGCGCCGCCTCGGATGATGTTCCTGATGAATATCCGGTAACGCCTCTGTGCCATATGCCGCCCGCCTCGCCCCCGGACTTTAACGCAACCCCCCCAGGGCGATCAATCGATGGCGGGGACGTGGGCTTTGCTTAAGGAGGCTCTGATCAAGCCCCAAAATCGACACGACAACCCACGCTGCTCCAGAACCGGGCGCACCCGAGCGACTTCCTTGCGGTCCTTCGTCCCCCGAAGCGGGATCTCATCTGGATAACCCGGATACTGCTGCGGGGGCATCCGCCTCGGCCACGGCCGGGGTTTTTTTCACTGCACCACGTGATCGTAGCCGCCGAGCTTGCTTCCCGCCCGTGCGGAAATCCGTGTGGCGCGCTTCGGTATCCAACCCATCGTACCATCCACCAGCTTCACGTGCCGATCTCGCCACAGCTGCCGTCGAGGTGTCTGCGCGCTGAGCGGCGCTGCCGCCTAGCACGCCCGCTCACAGGCCATCTCGACCAGCAGGCGGTGCCGCGCCGCCATGCAATACCCTCGGCGTCCGCACTGCCCGCAGGTACCCCGTGCGGCACGCTGCTTGACAATCGCCTCGTACACCACGTTCGGGCGCGCGCCGTCCGCACGGAGCACCTCCGCCAGGAATATCGCCAAGGCCACCGTGGACGGAAACCTGCGTTTCCGATGCTCTGGTAGCAACACCTCAACGCCCACCAGCTATCGTGGGTGGGTGAGCAGATTAAAGAAATGGGTGGCATCGACTCGGCGAAGATGTTTCCTGACGCGACGTTGTCTTCCGGAACGTTGGCGTATTAAAGTAGGACCCATGAACGTTGGCCACCGGCGTGTTGGGGAGTTGTCTCACACCAATGTATGTATGATCACCCCGAAGCTAATTTTCACCTTTTCCCTCAAAATCTTACCGCCTCCTGCGCAGGCTGCTGGTGCTCCACTCAGTGCCATCGATCCAGCGATACGGATGACCCGCCATGCCGAGCACGATGAAATCACATCCGCCCATTTATAATGGCGTGAATATCGAGCGTACATTGGCGGCTACAGTCTGATCGCGTGTCCCGAGGAGATAAGCGATGTCCATCCCCGCAACACCCACCGGCATGCTGTTACATTCCAATGCTGGCGATGCCGCTGCGCTGGCCGAGGCACGCGGCTTGGTGCGCGATCTTTTCACCGCGCGGCCCGGGCTGTACTGGTTCGATTTCCTGATGAGCACTGCGACTGGCTGGACTACGTTTGTGGCCGCCGTATTGTTGCCGGCATGGTCGGCCCTGCAGGCGGCCGCAATTGCTTTCAGCATCGTGGCGCTTTACCGCTCGGTCATTTTCGTACATGAGCTGGCGCATCTCGGACCCAGGGTGTGGCCCGGCTTCCGTCTGGCCTGGAATCTGCTCTGTGGTGGCCCGGTGCTGGTGCAATCGTATACCTACAGTGGTGTGCACAACCTCCACCATTACCAGCAGCGCTACGGTACTCGTGATGACGGTGAATATCTGCCCTTCGCGCGGATGCGCACAATCAACGTGGTCGCGCACTGGGCGCTCGGTCTGATAGTGCCGGCATTTGTATTGGTGCGTGCCATGATCCTGGTGCCGCTTTCCTGGCTAATTCCACCGCTGGCGGTGTGGCTGTGGGAGCGAGCCTCGTCGCTGGTTATCGACCCGGAGTTCAAACGCCCACGTTCCAAGCATGACGATCCAAGCTGGCGCTGGCAGGATATGTACGCGTGGTTCTGCGCGAGCACTGCCATGGCCCTGATGGCATTTGGCGTGCTGCCTTGGCGGGTGTTGATCCTATGGTATCTGTTGCTGATGGGCATACTGCTATTGAACGGCCTGCGCACGCTGGTCGCACACCGTTATCGATTCGCAGGCGAGCGCTCACTGAGCCTGATGGAGCAGTTCCACGACTCAGTGGATGTGCCCGGCCACCCGCTATTGACGCCGCTATGGGCGCCGGTTGGCCTGCGCTTTCACGCAACCCATCATCTTTTCCCGGGCATGCCGTATCACAACCTTGGCACCGCTTACCGGCGCCTGACGGCCGGTCTGTCGGACCCGGCTTGGTTCCTGAATTCAAGTGAGCGTAACCTGTTCACAGGGCTGCGGCGCCTGCTTCGTGAATCCACCACTCGTGCGCAGGTCAACAAATCCTGAACCCGGATGACTAACTCACGGCAAGCGCTGCACGGCTCATCCGAGTTCCACGCCTGGGGCGACTCGAACCTGTATCTGCGTCGCTCGGGCAGCGAGCTCACGCTCACCGTCGAACACCACGCCGCGCCGTCGCCGCCCATGATCAAGCTCGAACTTGGCCAGCGGGGCGACGCGCTGGCCCTCGAAATCGTTCAATCGATCGCGGCGCCAGCAGCCGCGCCGGCGTCCGTTGACGAGCGCATCACCGCCGCGATCACCGAAGCGAACCACCCGCTACCGATCGGGGAACTGCGCGCACTGTGTCGCGTCCGCAACGGGACCCCGCACTGCCCCGATTGCACCCACGAGGGCCTCCATCCACCGGGCCACGGTGATCTGCTCTGCGCCCCCATCGGCAACCCCAAGGACCGCCTCGGCGTGCTCGTCCTCGCCCGTCCCGAACCCAACACCTTCGGCCCACTACACGAGCGTCTGATCCTGCTGCTCGCCTCGCTGCTCATGCATCTGCTGCGCAACCGCCGCATCCTCGAGGACCTCGAAGGCGAGGTCCAGGCCCGCACCTACATCCTCGCCCAGGCACTCGAATACACCCAGCACCTGCGCGCGCACTTCGAGCACTGGG
>NCBI01000081.1 GCA_002255365.1 Chromatiales bacterium 21-64-14 | reverse complement strand
CGGCGTGCTGTTCCTCGACGAGATGCCGGAATTCCCGCGCTACGTGCTCGAGGCGCTGCGGCAGCCGATGGAGGACGGGCGGGTGGTGATCGCGCGGGCCATGCAGGCGGTGGGGTTCCCGGCGCGGTTCACGCTGGTGGGCGCCATGAACCCCTGTCCCTGCGGCCACGCCGGCGACCCGTCGCGCGCGTGCGTGTGCGCCGAGAGCGAGGTGCAGCGGTACCGCGCGCGGCTGTCGGGGCCGCTGCTCGACCGCATCGACATGCACGTGAGCGTGGGCGCGGTGCCGATGCAGCTCTTCGGCGACGTGTCGGCGGCCGGCGAGCCGTCGGCGGCCATTCGCGCCCGCGTGCACGCGGCGCGAGCCCTACAACGCGAACGATACGCGAAGTTGAATAGCGCCCGGTGCAACGCGCATGCGAGCGGCCGGTGGCTGGATCTGCACGGCGGGCTCACGCGCGAGTCCCGGGCCATGCTCACCAGCGCGGCCGACGCGCTGCGCCTGTCGGCGCGCGCGTACCACCGCGTCATCAAGGTGGCGCGGACGATCGCCGATCTGGCCGGCGATCGAGACGTGGGCGCGGCGCCGGTGGCGGAGGCGCTGCGGTACCGGCCGCGGGTGGGGTAGGGACGGGGGTGCCCCACCCTCGGCCGTCTACAGGTCCCGCTGGTTGAAGTGGTACAGCGCCACGGCGAGCGCCAGGCCCAGATACACCGCGGCGTACGCCATGGCCGTGAGGCTCGGAATTGACACGTTGGCAAACGGCGAGAACGAGAGCGACCCCGCCAGGGGCGTCTGCATCTGGTACGCGGCCCGTCGCCAGAGCGACTCGCCCGGCATGAGCAGGCTGGACACGATCCCCAGCGTCACGATGTGCACGCTTTGCGAGAATCCGCTCACCTGTTCCAGCCACCCGCCCATGAACGCCACGCCCTGCAGCCCCAGCACCAGCACGCCGTTGGTGAGCGTCGAGAACCAGGTGCCGAACATGAACGTGAGACCGAGTGCCAGCGCGCACTCGAAGATGACGAGCAGCAATCCGCGCAGGGGATGCTGCGGGAGCACGCCCGTGGTGGCGTACGCCACCCAGATCGTGGCGTAGAAGGTGACCACGACGTACGCCGAGATCATCGCCACGAACCCCAGGAACTTGCCCACCAGGATCTGCCAGCGCGCGATGGGCTTGGTGGCGATGGCGTGGATGGTGCCCGAGCTGATCTCGCCGGCGAGCGTGTCGATGGACGTGAGGATGGTCAGCACCACGGCCAGCAGGTCGCAGGTGTAGAGGCCGATCATGAGCATGCCGGCTTCCACCTGATAGCGCACGAAGGGCGACATCGCGCGCCCCTGGAATTCCATCACCTGCAGGTGCATCGCCACGGCGAACACGGTGAGCAGCAGCGCTCCGGCCACGAGTGCCGTCCAGAGAATCTTCCGCCGCGCGGCCTCGCGCAGGGTGAGGCCGGCCATGATCCAGATCGCCTTCATAGTCCGCGGTCCTCCCCCATGAGCGTGACGAATACCTCCTCGAGCGACAATCGCTCCGGGTCACCCGGAACACATCGGCCCCCGTTCGCACCAGATGCCGCACCACGTCGGGCAGGACGCTCTCGGCGGACACGCTGAACTGGAGCTGATCGCCGTCCAGCCGGGGCACCGAGGTCCACGGCGCGAGGCCGGCCAGGGCGTCACTCGACACGTGGCGGGCATGCACGACCACGCGCGTCTCGTCCTGCCAGCCCGTGCCCAGGTCGCGCGTGGCCACGACCTCGCCGTCGCGGATGAACGCCACCCGGTCGCACGTCACCTCGATCTCACTGAGCAGATGCGAGTTGAGAAACACCGTGGCGCCGCGGTCCCGTTCGGCGCGCAGAATGTCGCGCACCATGCGGCGCCCCATCGGGTCGAGCCCCGACGTGGGCTCGTCGAGGAAGATGAGATCCGGCTCGTGCACCAATGCCTGGGCCAGCCCGATGCGCTGCAGCATGCCCTTGGAGAATCCGCGCAGCGTGCGGTGGCGGTGCGGCGTGAGCCCCACCAGGTCGAGCACATCGGGCACCCGCGTCCGCAGTTGCGCCGCGGTCATCCCGCACAGGCGCCCGTGCAGTCGCACCAGTTCCGTGGCGGTGAGCCACTCGTAGAAGCGGAAATCCTCGGGCAGGAAGCCGATGTGCCGGCGCACCTCGACGTCGCCCACCGGGGCGCCGAGCACGAACGCCGTGCCGGCGGTGGGGCGTACCAGGCCCAGCAGCATCTTGATCGACGTGCTCTTGCCGGCGCCGTTGGGCCCCAGGAACCCGAAGATCTCGCCGCGCGGCACGGCGAGCGTGAGGCTGCGCACGGCCACCTGCGGTCCGAATACCTTGTGCAGCGCATGCGTCTCGATGGCGAGGTCCGTGGATGCGGTCATGGGGCGGTCCCCGCGTCGGGCATGGAGTTGGCCAGCGGGACGGCGTCGGCGGAGCTGCCGTAGCCGATGAGCGAATACACGCGTCCGCCGGCGGTCCACAGCAGTTCGTACGTGGGCCCGCGCCGGCCGGCGGTGTTGAGAAGCATCCCGGATGCGTGGTGCACCCGGACCATCTGGTACGACCGGATGAAGCGCGGCATCGTGAGCGCGAGCGCGGCCGGCCAGGGGAACGCCTGCTGGAAATCCCCGGCTTGATTGGGGCTCATCCCGGCCACTTCCACGGCCACGCGGGCCAACTGCTGCATATCGAGCCCGGGCGGCACCTGGGCCGCGACCATGGGACGCTGCTCGAGGATCACGCAGTCGCCGTTGTCGGTGGACGCGGGCGGCCGCTGCGCGATCTGATTGGTGAGCGTCTGCCCTTCGTCCACGGGACAATGGCCGTACCGGGCGCGGATGGCGGCCGGGGTGTCCACGGTGAGCGTGGCGCCGTCGATCGCCGCCGGCAGCGGCGTGGCGGACAGCCCCGCTTCGGTGAAGATGGTGCGCAGTCCGCTGCGGTTCACCCGCATCGTGATCGAGCGCGCGCTCTCCACCGAGAGCGTGGGCGGATCCTTGCGGGCGACCGGCAGCAGCGGCGTGAATCCGGCGAGCCGCGCGGCGGCCGCCGCGTCGGCCACCGACGTGTCGCGTGCTTCGCGCGTCACGTGCGCGCTGTCGGCCAGCATGCCGGCCACGGCGTCCTGCAGCCGGCGCGAGCCAGTGGGCCCCGAGAACGCGGGGACGGTGACGCTCACCCCCTGCGGGCGGGCGATGCGCAGCGCGGCAAAGAGCTGTCGTCGCGCGGTGCGGCCTGTCGCGGTGACCGCGAGCCACAACACGATCGCGAGTGGAATGATGGCCAGCCAGCGCCATCGGCGCGGCCGGGTAGCGGACCCGTCCATGGGGAATGCCTCTATCGCGCGCATCGGGGGGAGGCCGCATGTTGCGATGCGGCTGCGAAGCGATGATAGGGGTCGTGCACGGCGCGCGGTAGTGAGAACTTACGAATGCGCCGTGATTGTCAGCCTGGTGTCAGCTTGGGCGGGTGCTGCGGTATGAGATGGTATATTCAGGCGAGACACGGCTCCGTGGAGGCTGCGTGAGACTCGGCAGGGTCCTGGCGATGATCGTGATCGTCGCCACGTGGTGCCCGTTGCGTTCGGCGTTCGGCCAGCGCGTGGTGGTCCGCGTCCTGGAGACAACGACGCGGACGCCGATTGCGGGAGCGTCTGTGGTCCTGGATGACTCGGCGCGCCTGGGGGCCACGGATTCGGCCGGCGTACTGCGCGCGGCTGGGGTGACGTCCGGGAGGCACGCGCTCAGGGTGGGAAAGATTGGCTATCGGCCGACGGTCACCACGGTGGAGGTGCGTGCCGATGCGGTGGCGCCTATTCAGGTGCTGCTCGACGTTCTGCCCGTGGACCTTCCATTGGTCGCCGTGAACGCCCGGAAGATCGATATGCGGATGTCGGACTTCGAACGTCGCCGAGCCGACGGTGGCGGGACGTTCTTCACTCGCGCGCAACTCGACAGCAATGCGGGCCGAACCGTTGTGGACCTGCTGCGCGCCCGCAGTGTTGCCCACTTTGTACGCGCCGAAGACGGCTCGGAATACCTTGCCTCCGCCACGCAGCAAGGACCGGACGAATTTCGCGGACCGCCGCGCCCATGCTTCGCACAGATCTTCGTGGATGGCATCAACGTCTATACGCCGGACCCCAACATGCCGAGCGTGCTTCCGCCCGACCTCCGCGACTTCGGCGTGTCAGACCTGGATGCGGTGGAGTTCTACTCCAGCGTGGCGCGCACGCCGCCGGAATTTCGGTCGGGTGCACCGGCGTGCGGAACGCTTGTGGTGTGGAGCCGCACGGGCCGGTAGCGCGCTCCGCTACGGCCGGTGCGGCTTCGGAATAGGCAGCGCGGACTTCTGCGCGAACACCGCGGTCACGCCGCCGCGCGTGTCGCAGCGGTCAGTGGCGCGAGTGTGGGCCGGGGTCGCGTGTACTGCTCTGCCTTGGGCGGCGACGCATGGGGATGATTGGCATCGCGCGAATCAGCGCGTGGAGTGGATGCATGGTCATGGCATCACCGTGAAGGTTTTGGTATACGACTTGTAGGTGGCGGCCGTGATGGTGGCGCTCGCGATGCCTGCGCTGAGCGCCTTCACGTAGAACGTCACCGATTGCGCGCCGGCGGGCACCGTGATGCTCGTGATCACCGCGCCGCCCGACCGGAACTGGATATTGGAATTTGGCGTCAGCGTCCACGTCGTGGCGGCGAGGACGTTGCGTGGGGTCGTGGCCGGGTCGCGCGCATGAAGCGTGACGGCCACCGAGTCACCGACGACGAGCGACGTGGGTCAGTTGCCGATCAGGTCGACGCGTCCCGAGTCGACGATTGTGTACGCGGTGGCCGAGTTGTGGAGCGGCGGCGCTCGACCGCGCACGACACGCCGACGCACAGCAATCAACTCGATCAAGCCAAGTTTGAACTCAGTCTGATCGGCCGCGACTGGCTGGACACCATGCGGATTCTCGAACTCGCACAGCTCCGAATGCACATGCGCACGTGAAACCGCCGCGCCAACCGCCGGAAGATCCGGATCAACTGGCGCTCTACCCGCACGGATGCCCGGGGCACAGTTGCGTATAC
>NCBI01000080.1 GCA_002255365.1 Chromatiales bacterium 21-64-14 | reverse complement strand
TGACGGCGTTTCGGATGCGCTCGCATGTCCCCTTCGCGGCTTCGGGACCTTCCGCTCCCTTCGCCACTTCGGCGACACGCCCGCGCCCTACGCCTACCGCGGACTACCCGCCTCGTGCTTCGCACTTCCCTGGCGGGCAGCGTACGATGTCATGAACCAAAGCCCCGGACTCGGCGTTCCAGACGTTGACTACAACGTGGTTCAGACCACCTTCCGTGGTCTGTATGTGACAAGCGGCCAGGAAACGCCCGTCTGGGCTATAGGTGACAGGCACCGTCACCCCCAGACTCCACCCGGCATTCAGCGAGCGCACAATCCGCCGCGATCGCCAGTCCCACACATAGATCATGCTGCTACCTGGGGAAGAAGCAGCCAAATACCGGCCGTCCGGACTGAAGGCCAGCCCCCAGATATCGTCTTTCGGGTGCAGCGTCACGAGCCTCGTCGTCACCCGGTTCTCGCGCGCCGTATCCCCATAGACCCACTGTAGAAAGGAACGCCACGTATCTCCCACGTCGCACCGCGCCGCCGGAGCAAAGGACACGAGCCCCGCGAGGAGCACCAACAGCCCGGCTCGTTTGAATGTATTGCGCGTCATCGGTCTCTCCGTTGCCCCTCGCCGTTACCCGCGCGCGTCGCTGGCGTCCGCCTTATCCGCCGCCCCCGGACGGGCGCTCTCGAACACCAGAACGTCCTTCGCCCCGATCCGCACCACCTCGTCCACCTGCAGGTTCTTCGGCAGCGCGTGGGCAATGAAGAGCATCGTCGCCTTGCCGCGGAGTTGGTTGACGGTGGCGGCAAACTGCTCCGCGGTCCGGGCGTCCAGGCTGCTGGTGGCTTCATCGAAGATCAGTACCTTCGGCTCCTTCAGCAGTGCCCGCGCGATGGCGACGCGCTGCCTCTGACCTCCGGAGAGCCCCGCACCCCGCTCGCCGATCTCGGTCTGGTAGCCTCGCGGCAGGCGCTCGATCGCTTCGTGGATTTCCGCCATTCTGCAGGCGCGAACGATGTCCTCGAAACCCGCGTGCGGGTTGGCCATGAGCAGGTTGTCGTAGATGGTGCCCGAGAACAGCATGGTTTCCTGCGGCACGACACCAAAGGTGTGGCGCAATTCATTCGCGGACAGATGTCGGATATCGTAGGCGTCCAGTCGAATGGCGCCGCTGCTCGGCGGGTAGAACCCCTGTAGGAGTTTGGCGAGCGTACTCTTGCCGGAGCCGGAGGGCCCCATGATCGCCACCACCCGCCCGGGCTGGACGGTGAGATTCAGATGCTCGTAGAGAAATGGGAGGTCCTGCGCGTAGCGGAAACTCAAGTCCTCGATCTCGATGCGGCCGCGCATCTCGCGCACCCGGTTCGGGAGGATGCCGTAGGGCTCGGGCGGAGCGTTCATGATATCGCCCAGGCGGTCAACCGAGAGCCGCGCCTGCTGGAACTGCTGCCAGAGCCCGACCAGGCGCAGCACGGGTTGGGAGACGCGCGCGGCGAACATCTGAAAGGCTACCAGCATGCCGATGGTGAAGTCGACCCGACGCATGGCGATGTAGGCCCCCATCACCAAAATCAGGAGCGTCATGGTCTGTTCCAGGGCGCTGGCCGCTACGTTGTAGGTGTTGGCGATTTGGCGCACGTCGAACCCGGAACGCAAGTACTCGGCCAGATAGTCCCCGTACTTGGCTTTGATCTGCGGTTCCATCTGGAGACTTTTGACCGTTTCGAGCCCTGCCACGTATTCCGTGGTAAAGGCCTGGTTGCGGGCGGCCAGCAGAAACTGTTCGTTGAGCCGCGTGCGGAAGATCGGTGCCATGATGAAGCTGAGCACGGCGATGGCGCCGACGATTGCCAACGTAATCAGCGTCAGGTACACACTGTAGTAAAACATGAGGGCGACGAACACGGCCAGGAACGGCAGGTCGAGGAGCAAGGTCACGGCGGCACTCGCGACGAACTCGCGGATCATTTCCACACCGCGCAGCCGAGCCGTGATGACCCCGGTGGGCCGGTGTTCGAAGTAACGGGGCGGCAGCTTGAACAAATGTTCGAATACCGCAGCACCCAGTACCGCATCAACGCGATTTCCGGTGTGCAGCACAAGGTACTGACGCACCCAGGACAGAAGCGCCGTGAACAGATTCACCACCACCAAACCGACCCCGATCACGACCAGGGTGTCGACCGTGCGGTGCACAATGACCTTGTCGATCACCACCTGGGTGAACAGCGGCACGCTGAGCGCCAGCAGTTGGATGACGAGGGAGGCGGTCAGAACGTCGCGCCAGACCTTGCGGTGCTTGAGCAGCTCCGGAACGAACCACCGAAAGCCGAACTCCCGGCGGGTGGCCGCAACGGCATCCGGATCGTGGACCGGGCTCGCCTCCGGGGCCAACTGAAAGGCCACGCCCGTGTAACGCTGGGCGAACACATCCGGGTCCAGTGCGGCTGGGACGTTGGTGCCGGCCTCGAACAACACAATCCGGTCATCGTGTTTCTGAATCACGATGGCGGGACGAACGCCGATGGCCGGCGCCTCGGGCTGCGGATCGGAGGCTTCCTGGGGCATCTCCTGGAGCAGGACCAAGCAGGGGAGGCTCAAACAGGTCGCAGCGTGTGCGTCACCATCCATGCGTTTGATGCGAAAGCCCAACGCCCGGGCCGCGTGGATCAGGGAATCGGATGAATAGGGGGGTGGAAACTGGCGGATCAACAGTTCCGCATCGAACGGCTTGCGGTGCAGGGCGCAAAAACTACCCAGCGCCCAGACCAGATCGCTCGCGGCGATACCCGCGATGGTTGCGCCCGAGCAGGCGCCCACCCCTTTGTCCCCGCTCCGTGCAGAGGTAAGTTCTGACGGTAGTCCCACAGTCGTAGAGCTCAAGTTGCCGTCGTGTTGTTGTTATGAAAAATAGCGTATGCGATGATCAGATCGCTCTGTGCTGCTGGGCCTTGTGGCCCCCGGCTCACTCCGCTTCCTCCGCAGCTGTGGCGGGTAGACCATACGATGGAGGCGAATCCACACGCGGAGATCGGCGGGATGCAGCGGTCTCCGGGTTCGTTCTTCCCCGAGGACCGGAGATCGTCCTCCCTATATACGTATACGCTTTGCGCCGGTTCCGCTCGGTGAACGGTGAAATATCGTAATTCGAATGGATGACTACCGTATGAACCGGACGGTTATTTGCTTTGTTTTGTATCAGAGCGCCGGCCAACTAACAAGCGACGTAGTGCGGAATCTATAAACGTAGTGATGAATGCGTCATTTTCCCATGTTCGTTCAGCTACAAATATGGGGGCGCGTCGCACAAACCATTTCCCGTGATCGTGCACATAAACAACGGGTTCCCCTATACCGGATTCACCCCGTATGAAAGTACTGTTCGTCCATCAGACCTTCCCCGGCCAGTACCTGCATTTGGCCCGCTACTTGGGGGCGCAGGCCGGAAACGAGGTCGTTTTCATCACGCAGCGCAAGGACGGCGCGCTGCCCGGAGTGCGTAAGATCATCTACCGACCCCACCGCGCGATTACGCCTCACGTACATCACTATCTGCGCGAGACCGAGGCGGCGGTGATCAATGCCCAGCAAGTGGCGCGGGCGGCGGTGGACCTCAAGGCGTCGGGATTCGTCCCCGATGTAATGCTCGGTCACAACGGGTGGGGCGAGATCTGGTATCTGAAGGATATATTCCCCACCACCCCTCTGATCGGCTATTTTGAGTTTTTCTACCGCTCTCACGGAGCGGACGTCGGGTTCGATCCCAACGACCCGGCGCTCTTCGACACCGCCCCGCGGATTCGCACCAAGAACCTCGGGAATCTGCTGGCACTGGATAGCGCGGATCTCGGTCAATGCCCGACCCGCTGGCAGCATTCGCTCTACCCGGCCCTCTACCACCCGAAGTTGCACATCGTGCACGAAGGGATCAATACCCGTGTGGCCGTTCCCAACGCCGGCGCGCGCCTGAAACTGCCAAACGGTCACGAGTTGACCCCGGCGGACGAGGTGGTAACCTACGTGGCGCGCAATCTCGAACCCTATCGCGGGTTCCCCAGCTTCATGCGCAGCCTGCCCGCCGTTCTTGAGGAGCACCCCCGCGCCCAGGCGGTAATCATCGGCGGCGACGAGACGAGCTATGGGCCGCAACCTCCAAACGGACAAACCTACAAGCAGCAGATGCTTGCGGAGCTCGGGGATACGCTCGATCGCGAGCGGGTACATTTCCTGGGGAAAGTCCCGTATCCAACCCTGCTGACGGCACTGCAGGTTTCAAGCGCACACGTGTATCTTACGTTCCCGTTCGTGCTGTCCTGGTCGATGCTGGAAGCGATGGCGTGCGGCTGCCTGGTCATCGGCTCGCGCACGCCGCCAGTCATGGAGGTGATCGAGGAGAATCGTAACGGCCTGCTTGTGGACTTCTTCTCGCCCGAGGCGATCGCCGGCAAGATCGTCTCCGCCCTAAAGGATCCCGCCACCTACACCCAACTGCGCGAGCATGCACGCCGCACGGTGGTCGAGAACTACGATCTTGATTCCAAGTGCCTGCCGGCCCAACTCGGACTGCTCAAGACCGCGCTCGAATCCGCGACGCTGCGCGCTTGACGGGGACCGGTCCCGCCGGTTAATGGGGTGTCTGCTGCTGCTCGATGTACTGCCGGACGATCTCGATGGGCGCCCCACCGCAGGACCCGGCAAAGTAGGAGGGGGACCACAGCACACCCTTCCAGTAACGCCGAACCAGTTCCGGGCGCTGTTTGCGCAGCAGCCGACTGGAAACGCCCTTGAGGCTGTTCACCAGCTTTGCCACCGCCACCTTCGGCCGATAGGACACCAGCAGGTGAACATGGTCGTCTTCGCCGTCGAACTCGATTAGCTCCGCTTCGAAGTCAGTGCAGACCTTGGCAAAGATGCTCTGCATATCAGCAAGAATCGCCTTGGTGAATACATGCCGGCGGTACTTGGTCACAAAGACCAAGTGGACGTGCAGGTTAAATACACAGTGGCGACCGTGCCGTATTTCTGTTTTTTCTGGCATAAATTAACTATAATACAGGCCATGCAACGGCTCCAGGCATACAAGTTCGAACTCCAGCCCAAACGCGGTCAGGCCAGCGCCTTCCGGCGCGTGTCCGGGTGCTGTCGACTGGTGTTTAATCGCGCCCTGGCCGAGCAAAAGGCCCGGCATGAACGCGACGAAAAACACGCGGGGTATGCGGCGCTGTGCAAAGACCTCACCCTGTGGCGGCACGAGCCAGACACCGCGTTTCTGGCTCGTGCCCCGATCCACCCGCTCCAGCAGGCACTCAAGGATTTGGGCCGGGCCTACACCAACTTCTTCGCGGGCCGCGCCGCCTTTCCCCGCTTCAAGAAGCGCGGCCGTCGCGACAGTTTCCGCTACCCGGACCCGAAGCAGTTCAAAGTCGACCAGGCCAACAGCCGGGTCTTCCTGCCCAAGATCGGCTGGGTCCGCTATCGCAACAGCCGTGCCATCGAGGGAACGCCGAAGAACCTCACCGTGGCGCTGGAGGCCGGACGCTGGTTCGTGTCGATCCAGACCGAGTGCACCGTGCCCGACGCGATGCCGGCGGCCGACAGCGCGGCAGGAGTGTCGCTACCTCGTGAAAGATTTTGGGACATCCCAGTCCCCAAAATCGACTCGCCAACGCGACAAGCTTTTGGGCCCCGGCCGCCCTGCG
>NCBI01000079.1 GCA_002255365.1 Chromatiales bacterium 21-64-14 | reverse complement strand
CCGTTCTCATCGTTGTGTCTCCTCGCTGCTGGTCCATCGCGCGATGAGATTACGCCACCTCGCGGAATTTTAAAGAACGGCCTAGTGTGACCGGTTACGGTGGGTCGTCCCGACCCGAGGTTGACATATCGCTATTGGCCTTTCTTGTCGGGGCCAAATAGCCCGTTGAGATCGGGCGCTGCCGACCCGGACGGGGTCTCCTCCCCGCGGCAGACGCCGCCCCCGAACAAGCGCTCCAGCTGGTCGCGGGAATCCTCCGCAACGGAGGCACGCGCGGGTTGATAGGCATCGTGGCGCACCTGGAGATAATCGCAGAAGCTGGCCCGCTGCTTGTCCTTCACTTCTTCGGCAATGGGTTCACGGCAGCTCTTCGCGACTCCCGGGTCGAAAAAGCGGCACATGCGGCATACGTGCAGTTCGGTCCGGCACGCCGGGCACTCGGCGTAGCGACTGAGGGGCAGGGGCACATCGCGCAACTCCGCGCCGCACTTCCAGCACACCGGGACTTCGGCCATGGTGCCTGTCCTCCATTTTCGGCGCCAGCGAGCAGCCGTTTGTAGCAACTCGCAGGCGCGGCTCCGGCACGGTACCACCCGGGCTAGGCACGGCAGGGCGTCCCAGCGGTGCCGACCACAGGGGACTCGACCCGGAAGGCGCCAGCTTCCCATCGGGACCTGCGGACTTTATCATCCCTGGAGGGTATCCAGGGGCTCCGGCATCCCTCAAATTCGAGGGGCAATGACCCATCCTGACCCGCAATGCCCTATCTGCGGCACCGGCGGATTTCAGTGCTGAGGGTAACGGCCGACCTATCCCCTGTGGTCAGCCCCGTACGATCCAAGGAAGGCATGCAGCAATATAGGGCGAGCGTACGGCGGATCAGCGTTCTCGCGGCGCTGGTCCTGATTGCGGCGACCGTCGTCGCCGGCACCCTCGTATTCATCATCATGCAGCGCTAGTCGGAGACGCTACTGGGCAAGAGCCTGCAGCTCGCCGTCCAGAACTGGTCCAACCTGTTCGAACTCGCGATCCACCAGCGCGTCGACGCCACAGTCACCATCGCCACCCGTCCTTTTATCATACAGGAGCTTCGCACCCTGGCCCGGCGCCCTGGGGACCCGGACGCAATAAAGGCACTGGTCCGGGCCGCCACCTCGTTTCGTAAGACCGGCTTCACGTTCGTCGCCATCTTCGACGCCGCAGGCCACGAAGTGGCGCGGGCGGGCGACGCAGTGCAGCGTCCGTCACTCGACATCCCCCTCGACACGCAAGACCCGTCCAGACTCCTTTGGAAAGACGGAATCCTGCTGCGTAACGAGATCCCCATCCTGAAGCACGGGATTCGGGTCGGGCGCGTCGCAACCGAGGCTCACATCACTGAACTCAAGGACTTGTTCGCGCCGCTGCGCGAACTTGGAAAGACCGGCGAACTCGCCGTTTGCGCGCCGCTCGCTCCGGGCAAGAAGTACATGCAATGCTTTCCGTCGACCCTCAGCCCCCACGTATTCACGCAGCAGCCGCGAAACGTCAACGGCGTTACCCTGCCCATGAGCTATGCCCTGAACGGGCGTACAGGCGTACTCATCACCAAAGACTACCGCCACCAGCAGGTGGTGGCGGCCTACCGGCCATTGAAGGATCTGGGGCTCGGGATGGTCCTCAAGGTCGATACGGGGGAACTGTACTATCCCATATGGAAGCAGATTCCCACGGTAGTCGGTCTGTTGGTGCTGGTACTGGCCGCGGGGGTGCTGTCGCTCTACTGGCTGGTCGTGCCGGTGGTCCGGCGGGTGGTACAGTCCGAGCAGGAGACACGGGAAGCGAACGCGAAGTTCCGCGACAGCGAAACCTATATCCGGGCGGTGCTGGACAATGTGGACGAGGGCATCATAACCGTATCGGATGCCGGACAGATCGAATCGTTCAACACCGCCGCGGCCCGCATGTTCGGGTTTGGCGACAATGGGCTGTCGGGCCGGAACGTTTCCACCCTGATGCCCGGCCATGAATTCGCGACCCAGGGCGCTGGTCAGGACCGGACACCGGGAACCGGGATCGAAGTGGCCGCTATCCGGAATGGCGGCGACCGGTTTCCTCTGGGGGTGCACGTTTCGGAAATGCGCTTGGGCAATCGGCGGCTGCTCATCGGCGCGCTACGGGATCTCACGGCACAAAAGGCCACCGAGGAGGAGATCCTGCGGATGGCGACGCACGACTCGCTCACCGGCCTGCCCAACCGGAACCTTCTGCAGGACCGCATCCAACAGGCCGTCACCTTTGCTCAGCGGCGCTCCGGCAAGGTGGTCGTTATGTTCATTGACCTGGACAACTTCAAAACGATCAACGATTCGCTCGGACATGACATGGGGGACGCCCTGCTGCAGGCCGTTGCATCCCGGATCTCCGGGTGCCTGCGGGATCAAGACACCGTGGGGCGGCAGGGTGGGGATGAATTCATCGTGGTGCTGGGTGAGATTCACAAACAGGGTGAGGCCTCAGCGGTTGCAAAGAAGATCCTGCGCGCGGTGTCGGAGCCGTATTTGCTCCACAAGCGGGAGCTTCACATCAACGCGAGTATCGGGATCGCGATTTATCCAGACGACGGGGGACACGCCAACAGCTTGCTGAAGAACAGCGATACCGCCATGTATTTCGCGAAGGAGTCTGGCCGCAACAACTACCAGTTTTTCTCCGCACAGATGAACGCGGACGCGGCGGAACGGCTGGCGCTTGAAACCAGCCTGCGTTATGCCATCGAACAGGACCAGATCGTCCTGCAATATCAGCCCGTCATCGCCCTTGCGGACGGCCGCATCGTGGCCACCGAGGCCTTGGCACGCTGGCATCATCCACAGCTGGGTCAGATCCCGCCGATGAAGTTCATTTCGATCGCGGAGGACTCCGGGCTCATCGTGCCCCTCGGGGAACACGTGCTCCGGCTGGCCTGCCGGCAACTCCAGGAGTGGAGGGCGCAGGGGATTGAGCTGCCACGGATGATAGTAAATCTGTCACCACGGCAACTTCGGCACCGGGACATCGCCGCGCGATTCGCGCGGATTTTGGAAGAGACCGGCCTCGACCCGACGTGTCTGGGGCTGGAGATCACCGAGACCGTCATCATGGAGGACCCGGACCGATCGATCGGCATCCTTCAGGAGCTGAAGGGGACCGGGATCGAGCTGTCCCTGGATGATTTCGGGACCGGGTATTCCAGCCTTAGCTATCTCAAGCGCTTTCCTATCGATGTTCTTAAAATCGACCAGTCCTTTATCCGGGACATCACGGAGGACTCGGACGACGCGTCGCTGGTCGCGGCGATCATCGCCATGGCGCATAACATCGGGGTTCGGGTTGTCGCCGAGGGGGTGGAAACCGCGCAACAGCTCGAGTTCATCCGGCGTCACGGCTGCGACGAGTATCAGGGTTATTTCCATAGCCGGCCATCGGATGCGGACGCATTGCTGGCCCTGCTGCGGGCCCAGGTGTAGGCCCGGGCTACCGGCGCTGCGGTGGGGATCCGATCGCAGATGAGTTCCGAAACGGCCGCGCTGGGGTCCGGGCAGGGACATCGGATCCTTGGGATCCCGCGCCGCTTGCACACCGGGCAGCGGTGGAAAGCTGACCGATCATTGAATCGCCGTCAACGGGCGTAGCCTGCGGCGCGTCCGAGTGTGGGAACGGAACCCGCGTCGAGCCAGGGCGAAAGCGCAGATCCCGGCATGGGATGGGCAATGTAATATCCCTGCGCGGCGTCGCAACCCAGGCGGGCCAGGGCCTCTAGGGTCTGCGCGTCCTCCACGCCTTCTGCCACCAGTTGACATCCAATGTGGTGAGCCAACTCGATGGTCATGTGGACGATCGACGCATTGCCGGGGTTGGTGGTCATGCCGCTTACAAAGACCTTGTCGATCTTCAGCGTGGTGACCGGAAGCTTTTGCAGGTACGCCAGGGACGAGAACCCGGTCCCGAAATCGTCGATGGCCAACCGGACGCCCATCTCGTTCAGGGCCTCAAGGATGCCTATGACCCTCGTGACGTCTTCCATCATCGCGGTTTCCGTGATTTCCAATTCAAGTCGGGCGGGTGGCAGGGCATGGCGACGCAAGGCGCTACTCAGGGTTTCCGGAAGTGATGGGTCACGCAAGCAATATGGGGACAAGTTGACCGCCACCGACAGGTCCAGCCCCTCCCGCGACCAGCGGCTACAATCGGTCAATGCGGCCTCGATCACCCACTCGGTAAGCGGGCGTATCAGTCCACTCTGCTCGGCCAGCGGAATGAATTCCGCCGGTGGCAACAAGCCATGCGCGGGGTGGTCCCATCGCACCAGCGCCTCGACGCCGAATACGCGGTGGTTGCGCAGATCCAGTTTGGGCTGGTAGTGGAGAACGAGCTGTTGGTATTCGATGGCGCCGCGGAGCTCGCCCATGAGTGCTAGCCTGCGTACCGTGTGCGGGTTACGCCCGGGTTCGTAGACGGCGCAACCGGTCCCGTCCCGTTTCGCCTGATACATTGCCACGTCGGCGTGTTGAACCAGCGTGTCGGGGTCCCGGCCATGGTCCGGGAACACCGCGATACCGATACTGGTGCCCAGCTCGACAAGGATACCGCCTACGTTTAGCGGCCGCTTCAGGGCCTGTTGGATCCGTTCCGCGCAGCGCGCTGCGTCCGCGCCGTGGGTGCCGGGCAATAGCGCCGCGAATTCATCACCCCCCAGCCGGGCGACGGTATCCCCAGGGCGCAGAGCGGCATCCAGGCGGGTACCGATCTCCTTTAGCAGTTGGTCCCCGACGTGGTGACCGAGGGTGTCGTTGACCTCCTTGAAGGCGTCCACGTCCATGAAGAGAAGGCTGGTCGGTGTCTGGTTGGAGGATGATCTTTGCAAGGCCTGGGCAAGTCGGTCCAGCAGCAACAGCCGGTTGGGCAGCCCCGTAAGCGCATCGTGGTGGGCCTGGTGCAACAGGATCGCATGCGACTGGTCCAGGCGCCGCGCGATCGTGGCAGAGAGTGCGAGCGCCAACCACACCGCGATCCAAAAAATGATCAGGCCGCCACTCAAGAGTCGTGATACCAGGGTCTCGGATAGGAGCGACTCGCTCCCATGGCTGCTTTGAACGAGCACCACCTTGAGATTGGTTCCAGAAATGGGGGCCACGGCCCAGAGATAGGTGCGGCTCCCGGCCTGAAGCGTGTGTGGGATTGCGCCCCGGGCCCGTGCCGTCTGGAAGATATCCTGCAACACATGGGGAGCGGGCCTAACCCGGCCCGAAGGGACGTCAGCGGCGAGCACGCTGCCGCTGGGGTTCAGAACAGCGGCCAGGACCAGGGAAGGACCCAGGAACGGCACTGGGGCGCGCAGGGCCGCGGCGAGATCACGACCCCGATGCAAGTCGTTCCCCACGCGGCGCGAAACGGCCTGGGTCAAATGGGCGAGCAGGGCCGAGTTCTTGGCGTACGCAGCACGCTGGACGAGCCAGTATCCGCTCCCCCCAAAGGTCACCAGGGCAAGCAGGCTGAGCCCGAGCATGGACAGCAGGAGATGGGCGCGCAGGGGAAAAGGCCGCGGGGAACCCGCACGCGGATCGGCGGATCGGGGGCCGGTCGCGGACCCGGGGCTGACATCTGCGCTCACACGATGTCCTCTTGACCGCCTGGGAGGCTCCCGTCAATCCGGGCCTATTTGCAAACCTGCAGGCGCCCGCCGAGGAAACAGGCCGCGGGTCTACTTGGTCCGGCAGGTGTTGATCCCGGTCACCGTATACAGGGGGCAACACCGAACCACGGCCACCACCACGTTCAGGCTGCCCAGGACGCCTACCACCATCCCGCTGAAGTGGTCGGGAATCAGGGAGCGATTGAGAAAACCGTAATAGACCATGGCGCTGCTCACGACCAGCCGGATGGCTTGGTCGAGCCTGCCAATGTTCTGCTGGATGCGAAGGCCCATGGCGTCGTGGTGTCCGTAACTCTCGCAGCGCGGACCGCGCGTTGGATTTCCCCAGCGCCGGGATCCAAACGGGGTGATTGCGTCCCATAGCGTATCGGCAGGGCGCCGTGCGCCTTGAAACCACTGCGTAGGGATAACGATGGCGCACCGGGTCGAGGACACGCGCCATCACAGCGGGGGGTCCGTCAGCTACACTGGAGCAGAAGAAGAACCGATTCCGTATCGCACAGGCTGGAGGA
>NCBI01000078.1 GCA_002255365.1 Chromatiales bacterium 21-64-14 | reverse complement strand
ATGGCAGAGCCGCTATTTCGTGAGGCCGGCGAATACCGCAGGGAGCCGCTCGGGCAACCGCTGCACATGATCAACCACGGTGTATCCCCGGGCCCCGAAGATCCGCGGCACGTATTCATCCGCGTGTCGATCCAGGGTCAGGCAGTAGGTGAATACCCCACGGGTGGCCAACTCCTCCACTGCCTTCTTCGCGTCCTGCCGCAGGTACACCGGATCCCGGATATCCACATCGGCCGGCTCCCCGTCACTCACTACCAGCAGCAGTTTCTTGCGTTCCAGCTCGCGCAGTAGAAATCCCGCCGCGTGGCGGAACGCGGCGCCCATGCGGGTGGAAAGTCCACCCCGCATCCCCGCGAGGCGCGCCTTCACCTTGTCGTCGTAGGGCTGGCCGAAGTCCTTGAACCGGTAATATTGTACGTCATGGCGCCCATCGGAGGCGAAACCGTGGATGGCGAAGGGATCGCCGATACCATGGATCGCCCAGGCGAGCAACGCGGTGGCCTCGCGCGCCAACTGCACCACCGGCCGGTCGCTGTCCCCCAAGCTCTCATTGGTGGATTCGGACAGATCCAGCAGCACCAGCACCGCCAGATCCCGGGTCTTGCGGACGTGACGAATGTTGATACGCGGATCCGGGCTGCGTCCCATGCGCAGGTCCACCATGGCGCGGATCGCCGCGTCCAGATCGATTTCGTCCCCCACCTCCTGGCGGCGCAGCCGGACCACGCCCTCCGGCTGCAGACTGTCGATCACGTGCTTGATGCGCGACGCCAGCGGTTTGTAGGCCTCCAGAACCCGATCGATGTCCCGGGCGTCGCCGCGCGGCTGACGCTTCTCCAGCACAGTGGTCCATTCCGGACGGCTGAGCTGAATCTGATAGTCCCACTCCGGATAATGGTAGGGCGTGCTTACGGGCTCCCGCCCTTCGATCTGGTTGATACTCACCCCGTCCGGGTCGCCGTCCCGGTAGAATTCCGTCTCCAGGGTCCAGACCTCCTGGGCATCGTCGCCCGCCAGCTCGCAGTCGAGTTCGTTGGCCATCTCGATGACGGATACGGTGCGCCGCAGCTGACGCTGGCTGGCGGCCACATACTCCACGCCCTGATCCCAAACGTTTTCGGCAAAGGTCCATATATAGCGGTTGTCGTCCCGATAGGGAATCGCCACGGATTGCAGCGTCCGCAGACCTGGGACGGTGTGGCGCTCGCCCAGGCGGTTAAAAAATTCAACGCCCAGATCCCAGCTCAGGCGGTTGTCCGCAGACCGGGCTGCGTAGCCGTCGCGAAACGCGCCAGCTGCCATACGAACCCAGGGGTCCGGGTCTGCATACCCAGCGTCCAGGAGCGCGTGCGCGCAGCGTTCCACTAGGCCGACCACCGGATCAGTGGGACAACTCACGTCCTGCACCTTTTCGTGGAAGCGCAACCAAAGCTGCTTCAACCCGGGAAATTCGCGAATCGCCAAGTGTTCGACCCGGGCGTCCTCAAACAGCGCAATGAAAACCATCTGGCCCGGACTCAGTCCTTCCGCGGAGATCGGCGCACTGGTGTAGACGATATGAGCCGCCGCGTGCGCCGCGGCGGCGCGATACAATTCCGACCCCGGAATGTCAGCGTAGTCGTCATAGGCATCCGGCAGGTGCAGCACCCGCCCTTCGATGAACGGCCGATAACCCTCGCGGCTTTCATAATCCCCGGAGGTGGGCCGCATGAAAAAATCGCGGCCCCACAAGGCGCGCAGGTAAAAATTGAGACGCCGATGCAGGTCCACGAACAGGGTCCCCCGGCGTTCCTGCTGGAGTACTGCCAGACTATCGCTGGACTCCAAGGCGAAGTATCGGGTCTGCGCCGCGAAGTCACGCCCATGGGCCTGGGCCCCCCAATTCGCCCAGCGCCGGAGCCCGCCCAGGGTGAGCTTGGCGAGCAGCGGGTCCAGATGTTCCAGCATGGGACGCAGGCCGCGCGGCGCCTTGGCCGACAACTGGTGGATCAACGCCAGGTAATTGCGCAACAGCTCCGCGTCGCCTAATCGCCGTGCGGCGATGGGTAGCGTGGCAAAGAGCAGCGCGATGATCTGGCCGCTGACCATGGAGGCGAGCTTCATGGCCGCGGACACGCATACGGGGATCAGGTTTTCACCGACGGCCTTGGCCACCGCCGGCATGGCCTCCAGGTAGGAGACCACCAAGTCAGTACCGCGCCCCAGTTCACACAGCCCGCGCGCGCCCTCCAGGTAATTGTGCATGCCGCCGGGCGACATCACGCGCGCTGCTTCGCCAAAACAGGCGTCGAAGGTTTCCCGCAGTTCCGGCGTGACCTTCTCCAGGAACGGGCGGTATTCTTCCAGATTGACAGTCATTGCCGCGCTGCCCTTGTGATGGGCCGTCCCCGACCGGGGCGCTGCGACCGACCCGCCCAGTCTGCCGCGTCGTAGCGGCCTTGTGCAGAGTGACGTCCGGTTACCGGCCAGGGTGCCGCCCAAACGGGGCGGCACCTACCGGTAACAGACTTACTTGGAATCCAGATTCAGAATCAGTTTGGCGAGAACCTTGGCCTGCGCGGGTGTCGCCATTCCCGGCGGCATGGGCGTCGAACCCCAGGTACCGGAACCACCATTGGCGATACGATCCGTCAGCAGGGCTTCCGCCTTTGGATCGCCCTTGTACTTCTTCGCCACAGACGTCCACGCGGGCCCGACGATCTTGTTATCGATGCCGTGGCAACTCATGCATGCCAGCCCCTTGGATTGCACATAGGTCTGGATCTTACCCGCATCGGCCTTGTTGAACTCGGTAGCGCCCGCCGTCTGTAGCAGCGCCGCGCTCGCGGCCACCGCCGCTGCAATCGTGATTACTTTAGTAAACCTCACCATGATGTGACCTCCGGTCGATATCCAAAACACCCAGAAATCTTGTTGTGACCACCCCGCCCCGCCCACGGCTCGCTGGTACAGCGGCACACCGAAAACTAGGCTTCCTATCATACCAACGTGCGGCGTTGCCCGCACGCGCCAAGCCGGGGGCACCGCAGCCCTGTTCCGCAGACACGCGCCGCGTCAGCCGCGCCGGACCAGGATGGCACACCCGGCATCCTGCGTAACCACCGATCCACCCGGCAGGGCAGGGCGAGCCCCTGGGCGCGCTCCAAGGTAGTGCGGCTACGCCCTCGGCTTGCCGGCACGTCGGTACTCTCACTCCGGGATCCGATGAAAGGTCCTGGCCAAGCTCGTCTTGTGACGCGGTTTCCACAATAGCTTACGGGAACGTCGTGCGGCATGATCAGGATCAAAAAAAAGTGCTCACCGCGGCGTCCAGGGTATCGCGCATGTCCGCGTCGTCGGTAATCGGGCGTACCAGGGTCATCCGGCACGCCGCCTTCGGGTCGATGCCCTTGGCGATCAGATGTCCCGCATAGACCAGCAACCGGGTGGAAATGCCCTCGTCCAGGCCGTGGCCCTTGAGATTCCGCGCCCGGTGGGAGATGGCCACCAGTTTCCGGGCAACCTCAGCGTCGACGCCCGCTTCGTGGCGAACAATTTCCGCCTCCACCTCCGCAGGGGGATAGTCGAAGTCCAGGGCCCCGAAGCGCTGTTTGGTCGACTGTTTCAAATCCTTCATCAGACTCTGATACCCGGGGTTGTAGGAAATCACCAGCTGGAAATCCGGATGAGCCGATACCAATTCGCCCTTCTTCTCCAAGGGTAGATTGCGCCGGTGATCCGTGAGGGGGTGGATCACCACCGTGGTGTCCTGACGCGCCTCCACCACCTCGTCCAGGTAACAGATCGCCCCGCTACGGGCCGCCATTGTAAGCGGGCCGTCGTGCCAGCGGGTGCCGTCTGCATCCAGCAGGTAACGGCCCACGAGGTCCGAGGCGGTCATGTCTTCGTTACAGGCCACGGTGATCAGCGGCCGCTCCAGCTTCCAGGCCATGAATTCGACGAAGCGCGACTTTCCGCAGCCGGTGGGGCCCTTCAACATCACCGGCATGCGCGCCTCGTAGGCCGCCTCGTACAACGCGATTTCATCCGCCACCGCCCGGTAATAGGGCTCCTCGCTGATCTTGTACTGCTCGATATCGGACATTGGATTCATCCTGCTCGATTGTGCGGATCCCGAACCGGGGAACGCCATTGCGACCGGGCCGCGGGCGCGCTCCATACCACAAAAAAGCCCCCGCTCGGGCAGGCCGGGCAGGGGCCTTGGAGGACCATCCGCCGACCTATACCTTAATAGGGCCCCGGAAGATCACCAGCGCGGTACCTTGGGACTGCTTGGCGTTGTCGTAACCGACCAAGCGTACGTGGTGCGTCGAGTTGGCCTTGTGGCAATTCGCCGCCTCGGCCAGAATCCGCTCCACGTTGGTCTCGCCGAACATCGGTAGCTTCCACATGTACCAATAGTGGTCGGTGGCGTTTTCCGGCTCGGTATGTTCGATGGCCGGGTTCCAACCTTTCTTGACGATATACTCCACCTGCCGGTGAATTTGCTTCTCGTCCAGCTCCGGGAGATAGGAGAAGGTCTCAAATTTACGGCTGGTGGGATCGCTCAACCGTGACTTGTAATCCTGTAATTCGCTCATCTCGATTCTTCCTCATCCAGTCGGGTCAACGCCGTTCCCGGGTCAGGCCGTGTGCCCGGCCCGGGAACGCGGGAAACTATCGGTGGGCGACGTCCAGCTTGTCCACCGTGTCGAATTCGAACTTGATCTCCTTCCATGTTTCCATCGCGGACTTCAACTCCGGGCTGTGCTTGGCGGCGGCGGTGAGAATCTCCTTGCCCTCCTTCTCGAGCTGACGCCCCTCGTTGCGGGCCTCCACACAGGCCTCCAGCGCAACCCGGTTGGCCGCGGCGCCCGCGGCGTTGCCCCAGGGGTGGCCCAGGGTGCCACCGCCGAACTGGAGCACTGAATCGTCACCGAAGATGGCGGTCAACGCCGGCATGTGCCAGACATGGATGCCACCGGAGGCCACCGGGAACACCCCGGGCATGGAACCCCAATCCTGGTCGAAGAAGATACCGCGCGAGCGGTCTTCCTTGATGAAGCGGTCACGCATGATGTCGATCCAGCCGAGGGTGGCCTCGCGGTCGCCCTCCAGCTTGCCTACCACCGTGCCGGAATGGAGATGGTCACCGCCGGAGAGCCGCAGGATCTTCGCCAACACCCGGAAATGGATCCCGTGCTTGGGATGACGGTCGAGTACCGCGTGCATGGCGCGGTGGATATGCAGCAGCAGCCCATTGTCGCGGCACCAGTTGGCCAAGCCGGTATTGGCACAGAATCCACCGGTGATGTAGTCGTGCATAATGATAGGCATACGCAGTTCCTTGGCGTACTCGGCGCGCTTGTACATCTCCTCGGGTGTCGGCGCGGTCACGTTGCAATAGTGGCCTTTGCGCTCGCCGGTCTCCGCCTCCGCCTTGTGGAGGGCCTCCGCCACGAAGCTGAAGCGGTCACGCCAACGCATGAAGGGCTGCGAGTTGACGTTCTCGTCGTCCTTGGTGAAGTCCAGACCACCACGCAGACACTCGTACACGGCGCGGCCGTAGTTCTTCGCGGACAGTCCCAGCTTGGGCTTGATGGTGCAGCCCAGCAACGGGCGACCATACTTGTTGAGCTTGTCACGCTCCACCTGGATGCCGTTGGGCGGCCCGCCACAGGTCTTCACATAAGCGATCGGGAACCGCACGTCTTCCAAACGCAAGTGACGCAGGGCCTTGAAACCGAATACGTTGCCCACCAGAGAAGTAAACACGTTCACCACCGAACCCTCTTCGAACAGGTCGATGGGATAGGCCACGAAGGCGTAGAAGGATTCGTCATCGCCCGGCACGTCCTCGATGCGGTAGGCGCGGCCCTTGTAGTAATCCAGATCGGTGAGCAGATCGGTCCACACCGTGGTCCAGGTACCGGTGGAAGACTCCGCAGCGACTGCCGCCGCGGCCTCCTCACGGGGCACCCCAGGCTGGGCCGTGACCTTGAAGCAGGCCAGGATATCGGTATCCGCCGGAGTGTAGTCCGGCATCCAGTAGGTTTCGCGGTACGCCTTTACGCCCGCCTGGTAGGTTTTCTTGGACATGCGACTGCCTCCATCTCGAGTATCGGCGCGCCCTGTTGGCCGGGGCAAACGACTGGGAATCGGTGCACAACACCCGGGTACTTCATCAGGAGAGCGGAGTACGCCAGGGTCGGTGCCCAGAAGTATAGGTCC
>NCBI01000077.1 GCA_002255365.1 Chromatiales bacterium 21-64-14 | reverse complement strand
GATGCCCGGGGACTGACCCCGCCGGAGATGGACGCGGCACCCCTGGACCGACGCGGGACCGCTTGAGACTGGACGACTGGGAGAGATGGAAATGAGGAACGAGGAAGGCTTTACCCTGATCGAGTTGGTGATCGTGATCGTGATCCTGGGTATCCTGGCCGCCACGGCCCTACCCCGCTTCATCAACGTCACCACCGACGCCTACCAAGCGGCGGTGGCGGGAACCGCGGGCGGCCTGAGTTCTGGGGTATCCCTTGCCCATGCCCTGTGGCTGGCGCGCGGCCAAGCGAGCCCGATAGCTATGGAGGGGGCTAACGTGGCCATGACCACCAGCGGCTGGCCCAGCGTGGCAAGCCCCACGGACTGCGTCAACAACGTCTGGAATGGGGTGATGCAGAATCCGCCCAATGCGTCTACCGTTGCTGGCGCCGACTACTCGGCGACATTAAACGGTACTGTCTGCACCTTCAGCTATCAAAAGTACCAAGTGGGCGGTGTTCCGAAGATGTACATTACCTACGATTACAACACCGGCAACACCACCTTCAGCAACGTCCCCTGATCCCCATGGGATCCTAGCTACCGGGCGGGTTCCGCGCAACGGAACCCGCTTTTTTTGTGTTATAAACGGGTCCACGGATGGTCACCGCCCTCGCCTTCGCCGCCGCTCTGGTCAGCGCGCTGTTCTTCAACGGCATCCACCTCATCGCGTTCGGGTGCAGCCTGGGCGCTGTAGTCCTCGGTATCGCCGGGAATCTCGCATGCGGGCATCGGCGCGGGATCCGCCTGCCCGGCACCGCCATCGCGGTCACGCTGACCCTGTTCTGGTTCTGGATCGGCGCGTCCATCGGGTGGAGTGAGGTGCCCTATGCCAGCGCCATCAATTTCTGGTGGGTGGGCGCCCTGCCGCTGATGTTCTGGCTCTATACCCTGGCCCCGGACCCGGAGCGGACTTGGCGCTGGGTGGGCGCCGCCGCGCTGGCGGTGGGGCTGGCCATGGCCCTGGAGGGGGTGTGGCAGGCCCTGGCGGACCACATCCAGCCCCGCTCCCTGTTCCTCAACCCCAACTCGCACGCCGCGTTTCTCAATCTGATCCTGCTGCCGGTGGCGGGCCGCTTTCTGCTCGCCACTCCCGGGCGCCGTTACGGGTGGGGCGGGGCGGTGTTGATGCTGGCCTTCGCCGTGGCCCTGGTGCAGGGCCGCGGCGCTGCCCTGACCTTGGCCCTGGGACTCGCGGTATTGGTGTGGGTGGCACGACACCGGGGGGTCCGCGGGCCCGCGACCCGGCTGGTTCTCCTGGTGGGCGGCGCCTTCGCCGCAGCCAATCTGTTGGTCCACGGCGGAGTGGTGGGACGTCTGGAGACGTTGTTCAACCCCGCCAGCGCCGGGCAGGACCGCTTCGTGATCTGGACCGGGGCGTGGCGCATGTTTCTGCACCACCCCTGGTTCGGCACTGGGCTCGGAACCTTCTGGCTGGCGTGGCCCCCCTACCGCAACCCGGCGGACACCAGCGGGGGATTCTACGTCCACAACGATTACCTGCAGATCGCCATCGAAACCGGGGTGGTGGGCGCGGTACTGCTGATCACGGTGCTGTTGGCGACCCTCGCGCGGTTTCGGCGCACCCTGGCGGCGCGCCCCGCTCCGGACCAGGCCATCGAACTCGCGAGTCTGTTCGCCGCACTACTGGCGGTGGCCGCCCACAGCTTCGTCACCTTCAACCTCTACATCCTGCCCATCGGCCTGGTGGCGGGACTCCTGCTGGGCCGATTTCAGGCCCTCAGCACAGCCGTGCTGCCGGTGCGCACGATTACCCTGCGACCGTCGCGCCGGCTCGGGCGGGCGGCCTATGCATTGATCATCGGCCTCGCCACGCTGCTGCCCCTGAGCTACTTCGCAGCCCTGGGCCTTTCGGATCACTACTACCAGCGGGCAAAACTGGAGGCGCAGGAGGGGCGGCTGCCGGAGGCGGACGCGGACCTGCTGCGGGCGTTGCGGGCGGTCCCCAGCGCCGACAGCGTGCGGCTGGCGCGAGCGGACCTGCTGCGGGAAGTGCTGCAGCGCGGACCACAGCTCCCCGCGGCGGATCGCCGGGCGCTTTTCCAGGAGGCGCTGCGGACCCTCGCGACCGCGCAGCGGCTAAATCCGCTGCGCGCCCAGTCGTTCTATGTGCAGGCGTTGCTCCTGGAGCAGAACCCGGCCCTGGCGGGACCCGGCTGGCAGACCCGCGTGAACCACTGCTATGCCCATGCCCTCAAGCTCGACCCGCGTTTCTATCAGGCCCGCAGCATGGCCGCGGAATTCCTCCTGTCCCAGGGTAGGCGTGCCGCTGCCCGCCACCTGCTGGCCACCGGCCTGCCTTATTGGTACTACCCGGAACCGAAGCTGCTGGCGTACTACGACCTGACGGCCCGGGTATATGCCCAGGCCGGGGACGCGCAGCAGGCGGCTCGCGTTCGCCGACGGCTGAAGGACGCCCTCAAGCAGATGCGCGCCGCCGCCCGCGCCGCCCACCACGGGTCAAGCTGAGTGGGCCCGGGTCGATATCCTGGATAGCCCCCCGACCGTCTTCTGCAGCGATGCGCGGAAAAATGCAACAACGTCCATTCACCGGCGCAGCCGGATTCACCCTGGTGGAGCTGGTGATCGTGTTGATCGTGGCCGGCATCCTGGCCGCAGTGGGTGCGTCGCGTTACTTCGTCCTGCAGGACTTCCAGGAGCGCGGCTTCTATGACGACACCCTGGCCGCGGTACGCTACGCCCAGAAGCTCGCAGTGGCGTCGGGCTGCGACATCGAGGTCAGCGTGAGCCCCGCCGGTTACGGGCTGCTCGGACGACCGGGCTGCACCACCGGCGCCTTCAGCGTCGCGGTGCGCAAACCCGGCGCTGGCGGCCCGTTCACCGGCGCCCCACCCTCCGGTGTCACCGTGGGTACCATGCAGTTCTACTACGATCAGCTCGGCCGTCCGATCGACCCCGCCAGCAATGCGGTATTGACCACGAATCCGTCCGTGGTCATCGGCGGCCGTACCCCGCGCACCATCATCGTCGAACACGAAACAGGATTCGTGCACTGACCATGGCCAGGACACCGAACTGCGCGCGCGGAATGACGCTCATTGAGCTGGTGATCTCCATCGTGGTGGTCTCGATCGCCGTCACCGGGGTATTGCTGGCGATCAACCAAACCGTACGCCACAGCGCGGACCCGATGATCACCGAGCAGGCCACCGCCATCGCGCAGTCCTACCTGGAGGAGATCATGCTGCAGTCCTTCGCCAACCCACCGAACACCACGGCGCCCTGCAATCCGGCGACCCTGGGTCCGGACCCCGGAGAGACTCGCGCCACTTACAACGATGTGGGCGACTACAACGGATTGGTGGATGCGCCCCCCCGGGATCAGAACGGGACTCCCATGGATCCTGGCTCGTCGCTCATCGACCTGAGTAAATACATCGTCAAGGTGCGGGTCAGTTGTGCGGCGCTCAACGGAATACCGGCCACCGCCAGCAAGCGTATCGACGTCACCGTGACCAACAGTGCCGTGCCGGATTTGGACATCACGATATCCGCGTACCGCACCGCGTACTGAGCCCCATGCAACCCACGACCCATACCGCACCGATCGCGCGCACCAGTGGCTTCACGCTCATTGAACTGGTGATCGTGATCGTCGTCGCCGGGATCATCGCGGGCATCAGCGCCGGCTTCATCACCAGCGCCATGGAGGGCTACGTTGCCCAGGGCCGCAGGGCCACACTGGTGGACACCGCGGATCTGGCCCTCACGCGTATGACCCGCGATCTGCGTCAAGCGCTCCCCAACAGCGTGCGCGTCGCGGACAACGCCGGCAACACCGGACAGGTGAGATGTCAGATCCCCGGCCAAATCTGCGGGATCGAATTCCTGCATGTGCTGGACGGGGGCCGCTACCGCGCCAAACCCCCTGGCAATCCACTCGCCTTCAACCAGAGCAGCGATACATTCGACGTGCTGGGGGGGCTCAGCAATCTGCCACCGCCGAGCCAATACCGGACCGGCACGGGTTCGGCCCAGTGTCTGCTGGGCAATGCCTGGTGTCTGGTGATCTACAACGCCGGACAGCCGGCGTCGGCGCCGGTGCCCTCCGGGAAGAGCGCCAATGCCTACCTGGGCCCGGGCAGTGCCGCAGCGAGCTATGTCGGCAACATCGCGACGATTTCGGCCATTACCGGGACGCCACCGGACAGCGTGAGCTTCGACAACAGCGATCTGGACAGCCCCCCCTATCGCTGGCATTTTCCGTTCCGCTCACCCCAGCAGCGCTTCTACATCGTGGACACGCCGGTGAGCTACATCTGCGATCTGAGCACCGGCGAGGTCCGCCGCTACACCAACTACCCCATCGGGGCGGTGCAGGCGGTAAACCCGGCCGCGGCTCCGCTCAACGCCGCCTCCAGCGCGCTGCTGGCCAACAAGGTCTCGAGCTGCGCCTTCGACTACCAGCCTGGGACCAGCACCCGCAGCGGCTTGGTGACGCTTACGCTCGCCATCACGGACTCCGGCGAGACCGTTGCCCTGTTCCAACAGGTACACGTGGTGAACGCGCCATGAGCCCGGAACCCAGACAGCGCGGATTCTCCCTGGTCAGCGCCATCTTCCTGGTGGTGGTACTAGCGTCGCTCGGTGCCTATATCGTCACCATCGGCGCGGTGCAGCAAACCGCTACCGCCTTGTCCTTGCAGGGCGTGCGCGCCTATTTCGCCGCCGAAACCGGACGCGAGTGGGCAGTCTACGAAGCCACTACCAGTCAAGCCACCCACGATGCGATCTGCCAACCGGGCGGCAAGACCACGAGCTTTACGCTGAGCGGCGGCGTCCTGCAGGGCTTTCAGGTTCAGGTGACCTGCGACGACTTCAAAAACCCGCCGGCGGGCAAAACCGGCGGCTTCCAGGAGGGCAACGACTGGTACGACCTGGAGCGGGTGGACGTGACCGCCGCTCAGGGGGGCGGTCCCGCGAACCCGGACTACGTGTCGCGCCACATCCGCGCCATGGTAACCACCGGGGCGCCGCTGCCTCCGTGATGGCCGCGCGCACAGTTCAAGTGCCGGCGCGTCCGGACGCTATACCGGCGATCCCCTACCGAACGCGCGTCGCCGTTCTAGCCAGGGCTTGCCAATGAACATGGTTTTGTACCCAGCCGTCGATACCCGTCAGGCGCCCGGACGCTACCGGTGCCCACGGCCTACCCGGCGCGTGGGTTGGTTGCTGCTGGCGGTCTGCCTGTGGCTGGCGGGGGCCACGCCGGCGCGGGCCGCCACCTACACCAGCGCGCCCACCACCTTTGGCTGGATCTCCCCCGCAGGCCATACGCCGGTGACGTGGTCCAACACCAGCCAGTGCTCCGGCGGCGGCACGCCCGTGGACGACGACATTACCGCCCCGGTCCCGCTCGGCTTTACCTTCAATTTCGGGGGCGTGAACTACACCACGGTCCAGATCATGTCCAACGGGCGGCTGCAGTTCAACAACAACTTCTGCGGCTACGGCACGCAGACGATCGGTCCACCCCGCACCTACCCCTATCCGATCCCGAATTCGAGCCAGGTGCGTACCATGCGGGTGTACGCCAACGACCTGGACCCGTTGCTCGGCGGGACCATCACCTACGCGACGCTCGGAACCGCCCCCAATCGCGAGTTCGTGGTGACCTTCACCAACGTGCCGGAGTGGGGTGAACCGAGCAGCTTTTTCAACCTGCAGGCGATCCTGTACGAGAACGGGGACTTCACTTACCAGTTCGGGCCCAGCAACAATCCGTCCCAGGGACACGCCCAGATCGGCTGGGAACTCACCACCAGCGACTACGCCCTGATCAGCTATTCCAGCATCGGCGCCCTGAACGGAACCGCCATCCGCTTTTCGCGAACCGTGGTCCCGGTACTTGCTTACTACCGGATGGATGAAACGAGCTGGAACGGCACCGCGGGGGAAGTACGTGACAGCAGCGGCAACGCCAACAACGGCACGGCGGTGGGCCGGGCCAACACGGTCTTTCCGGGCAAGGTGTGCCGTGGTGGAAACATTCCGAACAATACCCGCTTGAGCCAAATCGATGCGGTGGACACCGGGATCGCGCCCGACACCCAGATCGGCGCCGCGGGTACCATCGATTTCTGGTACAAAGCCAACAAGGCATGGCGCAATCGCAACGACGACCGGATGCTGTTCGACGCATCCAAGCCGGCACCGCCCAACGGTAACAACGCCCAGGATAACTATTTCTTCCTGGACCTGCGCAACCGCGGCCAGCTCCGCTTT
>NCBI01000076.1 GCA_002255365.1 Chromatiales bacterium 21-64-14 | reverse complement strand
CGGCAGCGTGCTGCCTTCCGCAGAGTACTTCGACCCTCCCCCAGGGTCCGCGGTCGTCGGCAGCGTGCTGCCTTCCGCAGAGTACTTCGACCCTCCCCCGGGACATGCGGTCGTAGGCAGCGTGCTGCCTTCCGCAAAGTACTTCGACCCTCCCCCGGGATACCCGGTCGTCGGCAGCGTGCTGCCTTCCGCAAAGTACTTCGACCCTCCCCCAGGGTCCGCGGTCGTCGGCAGCGTGCTGCCTTCCGCAGAGTACTTCGTCCCTCCCCCGGGATACCCGGTCGTAGGCAGCGTGCTGCCGTCCAATCAGACCCGCCCTGTGACCCTCGTCGGGTCGTTGTTGCCCCGTATTCCCCCCATCATGTTGACGTCAATCCTACCCGCAATCGACGTTGAACCGGTCAAAAAGCCCGCCCCAGTGATCGCGACGCTGATGCCGATGCAGATGTTGTCTGTCAAGGAGGAGGACGATGATAAGGTCAAGGACGACAAGGCCGCCGCCGACGACGACGATGATAAGAAGAATAAAAAGAACAACGACGACGACGATGGCAGCGAGCACGATATGGACGGCGAGTACGGTGAGTGGGTGTTGCCCCGGGAGCCGATGTCGAAGCTTCGATCACCCGAAGCGAGCATGCCCCCGGAAGCGAACATGCGGGGACAGGAGTCGTCGTCGACCAGGCGCTTCATATCGTACCTTCGAAGGCGGGCGTGGCTTCCGATGGCGGTGTTCTTGACGGGCACGTCGGTCGCGTACATCGCGTACTCGGATCGATCGTCGTCGGCCGCAGTAGGAAATGGTTCGGTCGAAAGGTTCTCGGGTTTTGGGAACGACGAGGTGCAGGTGGCGCTTGCGAAAGCGATCGCGGAGCTGGAGGCCGGCAGTTCGGAAGCCGCGTCGAAGTCGATGCGAGAGGTGCACGCAGCGCTGGAGGCCAAGTACGCCAGGCACGCGGACGCCCACGTGGCAGCGTCGTGCGGCGCGCTCGCCCTTGCGCTGCTGTTGGGGGTTTAAAAGTGTCGTGCGCTGCTGTCGACGCCAGAATATTAAGATGGACGCGGGCGAGCTGCGCAGGCGCCTCCTGCTTCCAGAGACGCGCAGCTTGCGCATCGATGGATCGAGACGCCAGGCGTGCGCGGATGCCCTGGCGGACGATCCCCGGTTCCACGTGGTTATGTCTTCGAGAGATGATTGCTCGGAAAGGAGCGGAGGCCTGGACAGGTTCTTCCTAGCGAGCACGTCGTCGTCGTCTTCGGCAGTGTGGATCGAAGTCGTCTTCTGCGACGAGGAAGGGTATCCCGGCGGCTGCTGCGAGCAGTCGCTCGGAGAGAGGAGGAAGGCGATCGTGTTCTCGCGCAAGCAAGCTTCTCCTGCTGCTGCTTCTGCTACGAAGTCGAAGTGTAAGGCGAAGGCGAAAAAGGATAGCAGCAGCGTCGACCCCGCGTCCGAGCTTTGCGCGCGGCTATTCCACGCGGCGGCGGCGTGGGACTGCTGGGACCCGGCGCTAGGCTCTTTGGCAGACGAGTACTCTCGGCTTCTTCTTCTTCAATCAGGTTACAGGCCGAAATGAAATAGAAAAACACGCCGTTTCTGTTCACAAGTCATCGTCGATGACTTTCTGTCGAAGGCTGTCATCTCTGCACTCCTTCACGACGAGATCGCGAAGCTTCCTGTACTTGAGCTTGTAGTACGCGGCAGTCGTCGTGGATTCCATGTGCGCCTCGCGCAGCTTGGCAGAGGATGCGAGGGCAGCGTCCATGTCACCCTGCTCTCGCCTGAGCGCAGACTCGAGCTGGCGCAGGATATGCAAAGACGTCTGCGTATTCGAAGGCGACGGCGAGGGCGAAGGCTTATGCCGAGGGGGGGGCATGGCAGATGATGTCTGAGCCTGCGACGTCGGCTGCGACTCAGTCGGCTGAGCCTGCGACGTCGGCTGTGCCTGCGACTCAGGCGGTTGAGCCTGCGACGTCGGCTGTGCCTGCGACTCAGGCTTGCACGGCGCGTCGACGCGAGGGGGCAATGAAGTCGAAGAGAAGCCGATGCACTCGCAGTATCCGATGGCGTACTCTTGGACGGTGTTGCGCAGCTTTCCAGCGAGGTAGATCGACCACTTGGTGTTGAACCGCCAGGCATCGGCCGGCATCGCCGCGGCGACAGCTTCGTAGCCTGGGTAGCACATGTAGGCGCTCTCGAGCTTGTCGCAGACGGCCCGGATCTTGTTTCTGTAGAACTCCGGTACTTCGGCCATCCTCCGGTGCATCGGGATCGTTATCTTGTTATCTGAATCGGAGTGGTTGGAGCGCCCAGAATGCATCGAATGCCCCGAATGCGTGGAGCTGACAGGTGTGCCCGCGATGAGGTCAGTATAGTTGACCATCCTGGGGCGCTTGAGAGCGCTGCCCTCCTCCCTCTCGGGCTCGGGAGAGTTCATGGCTCCGAGCTTGACGCCGGCAGGTTCGTCGATCATGCTCGCCTCATTCGCGGCATTGGCGAGCGCGATGAGACGGGTGTCGACTTCGCATTCCATTTGGATTGATTGAGGATTCGTTTTTGTGCACACAGTACATACGATCAATTTTTCGCACTTTTTTTTGTATAAAAGCTGGGCGTGCCCCGTACGAGCACGGGAGATGGCGCAGCAGACGCAGAAGGCCCCGCTCAGGTGGAGCCACCTCGGGGACGGCGAGCACCTCGAGGCGGGCGTGGACGAGGCCGGCCGCGGGTCGCTGTGCGGCCCGGTGTTCGCCGCCGCGGTCGTCTGGGGGAGATCGGACGACGCCGAGAGGGAGGCGCGGCTGCGCGCGGACCCGCGCATGAAGCTCGTCCGCGACTCGAAGAAGCTGAGCGCATCCCAGCGGGACCGGGCGCGCGCGTTCATCGAGGCCGAGGCGCTCGCGTGGGGCGTCGCGAGCGTCGATGCGGCCGAGATCGATCGCGTAAACGTCCTGCGCGCCTCGATGCTCGCCATGCGGCATTCTTTGGACGCCCTGCTGCAGCCCGGGCTCGTGCCTCGCCCGGGCTGTGTCAGCGGGGCGTCCAAAGAATGGGAGGGGTGCGCGGGGAGCGCGGGGAGCGCGGGGAGCGCGGGGAGCGCGGGGAGCGCGGGGAGCGCGGGGAGCGCGGGGAGCGCGGGGAGCGCGGGGTGCGCGCTGTACGTCGTGGTAGACGGCGATCGTTTCGAGGGCTACGCGACGCCTGGGGACCGCGGTGGTGGTGGTGGTGGTGGTGGTGGCCTGGCGGCGTACGTGTGCGTTCCCGAAGCCGACGCGCTCTACCTTTCGGTCGCGGCCGCGAGCATCCTGGCCAAGACGCACCGCGACGAGCACGTCGTCAAAACGATGCACCCGCGTTTCCCGCACTACGGCTGGGATCGCAACAAGGGGTACGGGACCGCCGCGCACATGCGGGCGATCGCGGAACGCGGTCCGTGCGAGGAGCACCGTCGGTCGTTCGAGCCGATCAAGTCGTACAACGGCAGTCGGCAGAGTATTTGCCCGTAAATTCTTGGGATCAGTAGGTAGGCAGGCAAAAGAGTGGTGGGCATGAGCTACTTCGACGACGGGGCGCCGACGTCCGAGGGATTCAAGCTGCGCATCAAGTTCAGGCCGGACATCGGCGAGGTCAGGGACGCGCCGGCGCTAGGATTCGTTGTCGCCGTGAGGTTCGTGCGCGCGATGGTCCTCTGGATCGTGCTGTACTTCGTGGACCGCGCGTACCAGGAGTCGTACGTGCAGCGCGTCCTGGTCGACGGTGGCGGGGACGGGGATGGCGATGGGGGAGGAGGACAGCAGGGGCAGCCGCCGCCGAGGTTGTGGACGCTGCCGCTGATGGCGCTCTCGCTCGAGGTCGCGATCCTGGCGATGCTGAGCGCCGTGCTGTTCATGCTGAACGCGCGGTTCAAGTCCCCATCGAACGCCTTCGTGATCGACGGGAAGCTCCTGCGTCGCCTGCTGCTCGACTACGCGGCCACGACCGCGGTGATCCTGCTGCTCGGGTCCGCGTTCGCGTCGGTCGCGCAGGACGACACGCTGTTCCGGTACCGGGAGGACGGCCTGCGCGGCATCCGGGCGTACTCGACCATGTTCCTGCTCGTGGCCTTCGCCGTGCTCGGTCTGTCGCCGTCGGCGTGAATTGGTTGGCGGCGAAAATTGGCGCGGACCGGGCCGAAGAGGTGTGCACAGATGCCCAACGACATGATCCGTGCGGCGATGCTTGGAAACGAGAACAAGGTGAGGGAGGCGCTGGAAAAAGGGGACTACACGCCCCGCGAACTCTCGGCGGCGTTAGCGGTGGCGCTTCAAGAGCGGAGCGTCGGCGTATTCCGGGCGCTCCTGCCCCAGGACGAGGAGGGACAGAAGATACTCGGCACCAGTTGGTTCAAGGCCATGGCCGCCAAGGTCGTGTGCGACGCCCACGGGATTCCCCTCGTCGCGGGGATGCAGCCTCCCGCAGACCTCCCGGCGGAGGTGATCGGCAGCCTGACCAACGGACACCCGAAGCCGCCCCTGTCCGTCGCGGACGCGCAGGAGGTGGCCGAGGCGATCCTCGGCAGAGATGCGGCGATTAGGCTGGCGGCTCGCGTCAAGGCGGCGCCCAACAAGGGGCCCAACAAGGGGCAGAAGCGGCCGCGCGAAGACGATGAGACGGTCGAGATCGAGATCGAGTCTGGAGACGAGGAAGACGGCGCAGCCTGGAATGACGCAGCCGAGTTCGTCGCGGACGCAAATAGCGCGATCAAGTGCAAGACGATCGAAGAGCTCAACGCGTGGAAGTCGAGGATGACCAAGAGGTGGCTCGATGCGCTCGAGAAGGTCTCTCCGCAGATCGCGAACGAGCTCGCCAAGTACGACGCCAGACAATCCAAGAAGCAGTTCACAGGCGCGATCCGGGTCATCACCAACAAGATCAACAAGTGGGCAGCTCGCCTCGGAGTGGTGGTCGTCGATCCCTGAACGTGCGCAAACGGTTTTTGCGTTCGATATAAAGCTCGCGCCTGTGTATAGCTAACCAAGTACATGCGGCGCCTGCCCGCGCCACCTCGGGCCGCCCTCGAGAGGTTCCGTTTAGGCGAGACGTTCGGCCGCGCGATCGTCGCGGCGTCGTCCACGACGTTGGCGCGCAACCTGAGGGTCGCCCAGACGGTCGTCGAGCTGCAGGCCAAGCTGCCGTCGCTGACGACGCCGGCGCGCCGCGCGGCGGCCGGCGAGTGGCTCGCGGAGCGCCTCGAGGGTCTCGGGGCGACGTACATCAAGGTCGGCCAGTTCATCGCGTCCCGCTCCGACGTGTACGGGGACGATTTCGCCTCCGCCTTCGTCGGCATGCACGACGGGGTCGCCGCGGTGCGCGGCGAGCAGGCGAGGGACCTCGTGTCGGCGGCGGTCGACGTGTCGAGGTTCGAGTCGATCGACTACGAGGCGGCGTCCGCCGCCTCGATCGCACAGGTGCACCGCGGCCGCCTCGCGGACGGGAGGCGCGTCGTGATCAAGGTCGTGCGGCCGGGCGTGCGCGAGAGCGTCCGGGCGGACATGCGCTTCCTGGAGGCGATCGCGTCGGCGGCGGTACGCGTGGCGGACGCGATCGACGCCTCCCCGGGAGCCCGCGCGGGCGCTCGGCAGGCGCTCGACACGGTCCGTGACCTGTCCGGCTACCTCTGCGAGGAGCTCGACCTGCGGGCCGAGGCCCGGAACCTCGAGCGTTTCGGCGCGATCTACCCGCCGGAGCACGCCGAGGTCCGCGTCCCGCGTCTCGTCCGTGAGGCCTGCGGCCCCGACGCGGTCGTGATGGAGTACGTGCCGAGCGTCAGCGTGCGCAGCCTGGGCCGTCGCAGGCCGCCGCAGGCCGCCGCAGGCCACGCGCGCCGGATCATGCTCGTCTTCATCCGCCAGCTCCTGACGAGCGGCATCGTGCACGGCGACCCGCACGTGGGCAACATGGGCGTCGATTACTCCGGCCGGCTCGTCATGTACGACTTCGGCAGCGTCGTGCGGCTCGACCGCGAGGAGGTCTGCCACGTCAAGGACCTGATCGCGTCGCTCGTGATCGGCGACGCGAGGCGCGCGGTCGCCGTGCTCCGCCGGATGGGCGCCGACGTGCTCGACGAGGGGGCGCTCGAGGCGTACGTCGGCGACTACCGAGAGTACATGCGCACGCTCGACTTCCGAGCGATGGCCGCCTCGGCCGCGTCTCGGGCCTCGGCGGTCGCGAAGCAGGGGGCGACAGCGGCGTCCGCGATCCCGATCGTGCTCCCCGGACGCATCTCGCGCATCGTGCGCTCCTTCGCGCTGCTCGAGGGCGTCTGCAAGGCGATCGACCCCGGCTTCAACTACTTCGACACGATCGCCGAGGCGGCCACGCGCCTGCCGCTCGAGACCGTCTTCGACGCGGACTTCGTCGCCTACAAGCTTCGCCACGACATCCTCTGAGCTATGTTTTGGAATGAATCGAGACAACGTCGTCGGCAGGAGTCGGCCAGCAGCCTTCGTCCGCAGGGACAGGAAGGGCGTGCGCCCGACGGTACCGTCGTCGGGGCTTTCGTAGTTTGTT
>NCBI01000075.1 GCA_002255365.1 Chromatiales bacterium 21-64-14 | reverse complement strand
AATGTAGTCTAGTCCATCCGGGGGTAGACCATGCCGTTCGCCATTGTCTTGGCATTGCGTGCTTGACCAACGCCGAAGCCACAAGCCGTGGCCTGCCCCTTTTCGCCCTTCACCAGATGCACGGCCTGCGCCACGTTTATGACCAGAACCGCGACGCGGAACTGACCGGCTGGTCATGTCCGGCTGCCGTCGGGCCGGTGGCCAGGGAGCTGACCCTGGAACAGCGCGAACTGGACCGTAAAGCCCGGCTCACCAGCAGCCGGGAGCTGGGGCATGAGCGCGAGGCCGTGGTTGCGACTTATCTGGGGCGGTGAGATCCGGTCTGTTGGAGTAAGGTTGATTCATGAAGCTCCACATCCTCAATGACCTGCACATCGAGTTCGAAGATTTTATGCCGCCAGAAACGGATGCTGATGTCGTGATTCTGGCGGGCGACATCGGTGTAGGAACGGGTGGTCTGCGATGGGCGGAGAAGCGACTCCCGGACAGGCCCGTGATCTACGTACCGGGCAACCACGAGTTCTATCACCAGGACATCGACCTGATCGACGAGTTGAAGGCACAGGCACCGGATCACATCCATGTCCTGACCGACGACCAGGTGGTCATCGATGGTGTGCGGTTTTTGGGTAGCATCCTGTGGACCGACTTCGCGTTGTTCGGCGAAGCAGACAAGTTCTTCGCCATGCAGGCGGCGCGGCATCGGATGACGGATTTCTCCATTATCCAGAATCAAGGCCGGCCGTTCACACCGGAGGATGCCATTCGGCTGCATACTGCAAGCCGCGACTGGCTGGCCACGATGCTGGCCGAGCCCTTCGACGGCCCGACCGCGGTGGTCACACACCATGCCCCGTCCTCGCAATCGGTACATCCGCGGTATGCGCGTGACCTGCTGACCCCGGCCTTCGCCAGCGATCTGGAGCGCCTTATGGAGGGCGACCGGGTAGCGCTATGGGTACACGGCCATATGCACGAATCATTTGACTACGAGGTTTACGGCACCCGGGTGGTCTGCAATCCGCGCGGGTATGCGCCGGAAGCGCTGAATCCGGATTTCAGGCCGGATTGGGTCCTGATGGTCCAGGGGCGTGCTTGTTGAACGGTTTTCGACGTCAGGCCTGAAAATACTGCCTTTTCCGATCGCAGCGAATGATTTTCGCCGTTCATCCCGGGCTTCCGGGGCTGATAGCAAGCTTTGCTAATATCCGACCCAGCGTATTCCTTGATATTATCTGTCTGAGCGTATATATATAATTTATACGCTATATCGTATAACCAGGAATAGCAATGGGTAAGGTTATTCGCAGCAACCAGGATCTCGGGGCGGCCATCCGCCTGGCGCGCAAGCAGCAGAACCTGCGGCAGGTCGATGTCGCGCAGAAGGCCTCCATCCGGCAGGCACTGGTCTCGGACATCGAGAGCGGGGCAACCACGGCCAAGCTCGATACCGTCATGCGGGTGCTGGCGGCGCTCGATCTGGATCTGTCCGTCGTCCCGCGCCGGACAACCGGGTTTGATCCCGCGGCGTATTGAGCGTGGGACGAAAACGCCAGGGCCGCGTGCTGGATGTCTATGTCGGGTCGAGCAAGGTCGGCCGGTACGCCCGCGCGCCGGACGGGGCGACTTCGTTCCGCTATGACCCGGAATGGCTGTCATCGGACCGGTCGTTTCCCATTTCACGCTCCATGCCGCTGTCGGACCGCATCTGGTCCGGCGCAGCGGCAACCAGCTACTTCGATGGACTGCTGCCTGACGACCGTACCGTTCGGGAAAAAATCGCGGCGCGCGAGCATGCCGAGAGTGCCGGCATCTTTGATCTGCTGGCCGTTATCGGTCGCGATTGCGTCGGAGCGCTGCGCTTCGTTCCGGAAGGCGCGGACCCTGGCGATCCTACACAAATGCAATACCGGCCGGTCAGTGACGATGAAATCGCCGCGCGGCTGGCAGCGCTGGGCACCAACCCGCTGGGCCTGTATGCCGAGGAGGATGACTTTCGTATCTCGATTGCCGGCGTACAGGAAAAGACCGCATTTCTCTGGATCGACGATCAATGGCAGTTGCCGCTCAGAGCGACACCGACCTCCCATATCTTCAAACCCGCGATGCGGGAAGGGCCTGACGGCGCGGACTTTTCCGACACGCCCTGGAACGAGTGGCTGTGCCTGACCCTGTGCCGCGCTCTGGGGCTTGAGACCGCGAGGACGGAAGTGCGCATGTTTGATGGCAAGCCCGTGATAGTCGTGGAACGCTTCGACCGGATCTGGCAGAACGGTGTGCTGTACCGATTGCCGCAGGAGGATCTCTGCCAGGCGCTGGGGGCGCCGCCGATGCGGAAATATCAGAGTGACGGCGGCCCCGGCATTGCGGATGTCATGTCATTCCTCAACGGCGCAATCGCCCCGTATGAAGACCGGCTGACCTTAATGAAAGCGCAGATCGTGTTCTGGTTGCTGGCCGCCATTGACGGTCATGCCAAGAACGTCTCGATTTTCTTAGCCCCGGGTGGCTACCGGCTGACACCGCTCTATGATGTGATGTCCGCAGCCCCGTACCCGGAATTCCCGGTACCGAAGGTCAAACTGGCGATGGCGATCGGGGACAAGGGGTATTATCGCCTCAATCAGATCCAGCCACGGCATTTCTACCAGACCGGCAAAAGGTCCGGCCTGAGCGAGCAGAATATGGATAATCTTTTCTCGGATATAAGCGCGCGGATAGATGGTGCACTCGAAGAGGCAGCCGCACTGGCTACCGATGCCGGTATGCCGGAATCAACGTCCGGCCCGATACTGGATGGGGTGAAAAAACGGGCGGAAATGATCAGAGTCGTTAAGCAATAGAACCAGACGATGCCCCTGAACGAAGCCGACACTTGCCGCGCCTATGTAACCCCAGCCTGCGCGATTCGCGCTGGGAGACGCGGCCGTACTCGCTTACCGAGCAGTACACCTTTACGGATGGTCGTGTGGAGTCCACCGGCAGCCAGACCCGGAGGGGCGAACAGAAGCCCGAAACTGGGGGAGGTCCAGCCCACGATTTCCTGTTATCCGAAGAAAGGGGATTTATTTCTCATGGGGTCTTAAGGGGGCGGAGGGAATAAAGTTTATTCCCTCCGTCCCCGCTTCTCCGCGAAACCGTGGTCCCCGATTACACGGCCCTTACAATGCTCGCGCGTACCTTAACCAAGTGCCCGTGGCATCAGGGGTAACTCAGGCCTATTCACGCACGAGTCGGACGTCGACTTCCCGCTCAACGTAGCCCCACTCCTCCGTTGCACGCAACCCGGCGAGCAGCGCGTTGAACGCCGCTTCATCCGCGGGTGCGTATTCGAACCATGTGAGAAAATCGAACGGTTCACGCTCCGAGAGATCCCGGCAGTGGTGCAGCCGACGCGCCAGCGTGGGAAAGTACTGTAGCCCGATCCTGGCGTGGTGGGACTGCTTTTCGAAGACGTGCTGGCGTTGTTCCTGTGTAAGCGCCCACCAGGCCGCGTTCTTCCGTATTGGAATGAAAGCGCCGCACGTGGCCTCGGGGCGACCGAGACTCAGCTGGCGGGCCACCATTTCGCTGCGTTCCTCGCCAACGACATACCGCTCATTGCTGGTGATGCCGCGAAGCACCCAAGCCGCCCGCGGACCGGATGGGATCTCCGGGCCGGAGGCGATTTCGAGCCTGCTCGCCCCAGGCAGTGCCTCACCGGCGATCGCCTTCATCGCGACGACCCGCCAACGGCCTGCCGCGCCCCCCATGAACGAAAACAATCGGGTCGACATAGCCATCTCCCCCGGTGAGCCCCGTAGCATCAATGACCGGACGCGCGGTCGCGCGTCCGGTTGAACGCTGGGTGATCGCGTTGCCGGTTATCGCAATGCCAAGGCCGGGCGCGGGACAAGAAGCGCCAATACCACTGCAACGGCAATCAAGGCCGCGACGTCCCCAACGAGATGCCCGATATGCGCGGGATTGGCGATCGACTGAACACCCATGATCCCGCCATGCACGATGCTTGACCAGATCGTGAACCAGATCAGGCTCTTGTGTGCCATCGGGTCACGCGCGGCGATGAGCAGGAACACGCCGAGCGTGGCGTAGATGCCGAGGATCATCTCGAGATACTCCGAACGCCCCCCTTCATGCCATGTCCAGCCCGCCGGCCAGACGATTCCCAGCGGCCAAAGGCCGAATATGAAGGTCAGCCCCACGAGAATCATGGCGATGCGCAGATACTTAATGCGGTCAGCTTCCGTCATGTCGTTCTCCCCTGGATCATCCGTTGTGAATCCGGGGCAGGCCCCATCTCCACCCCCGCTTTTTGGCCCGGAATCGCGGCGCGTAGGACCACGCCGGATCATCCTGGCCCCCCATGCCAGCCTGGTGCGGGCGTTCGGGCTCCGCCCTCCTTCCCTTTGCCAAGCGCATGATGATTCCCCCGCAATGTAGTCTAGTCCATCCGGGGGTAGACCATGCCGTTCGCCATTGTCCTGGCATTGCGTGCTTGACTGCTGCCGAAGCCGCAAACGTGGCGTGCCCCGATCCCCTAACCAAGCCCAAGACAAAAGTCGGGCAAGCGAGGCGAGGGTGCCCTTCACAAAAGGCTTGGATCCCTCAAGTGGCTTCGCCGGGTGTACAACGAGGAGCGAGAAGCTGCGCCTGGAGGACTGACGCCCTCCGCGTACGCCGAGCACCGACGAGGACATCGGATACCGTGAAGCCAGGACGCTAAACGCGCCCGCGCCCCAATACGGGAAACGTCTAGCCCTACCGCGGTGGACGAGGTAGCAGCGACCGTAGCCTGGGCGCGGCGGCACTACGCGGCCGTGCCGCCCGGCATCGGGTCCGCCTGAAGTCAGCGCGGTGGGGCGGGCGCCCGGGGGGCCCCGAGCATCCCGTCGCGTCGTGCCCGGCACCGGCAATGGGCCGCTCCCGCTCCCGCACCCGGCACCACGGGTGGTTGGTGCAATCGATGGAAATTAAAGGGGTCGGTGACAAATGATTCTCATTTGTCACCGACCCCTTTTTTCCGTCACCTTGCGGGTTATGGTGCTGGGAGCGGTCCCGGACCGCACCGTTGCGATGCCCGTTGTCTGCGGGAGGATTGGTGGCCACGAAATTAACATTCTGTTATGAATAGCTATTTTTACATGGCGTCCCTTGACATCGGCGGCACCAGTAGCGATAGTTTACAAAATGTTATATTATTTTCAAGTATTGTAAACCAGACAGTGCGGAGCGTTCTTAAGGAGAGCCCAAAATGATCGGGGATCGCATGAAGCAGGCCCGCCGAGCAGCGGGCCTCTCGTTGCGCGCGCTGGCGGAGCAGGCGGGTATTTCCGCCATGGCCATTTCCAAGTACGAGAACAACAAGTCTACCCCTTCTTCAAAAGTGCTGCTGGCCCTCGGCCGTGCGCTGAACGTGCGGGTGGAATACTTTTTCCGGCAGACCAATGTCGCGCTCAAGGAAGTTGAGTATCGCAAGCATGCTCGGTTGCCCAAGCGCCTCCTGGCGCAAATCGAAGGCGACATCATAGAGCAGATCGAGCGCTTTCTGGAACTGGCGGAATACCTGCCCACCCGCCCAATTGAGACCTTCCAGGTACCGGCCGGGCTACCGAAGCGCATTGATGAACTGGCGCAGATAGAGGTCGTTGCGACCCAGGTCCGCGAGGCGTGGCAATTGGGGACCAACCCGATCCCTGAACTCACGGACACATTGGAAGAGCGCGGAATCCTCGTATTTCAGTCTGAAGCTCTACATGGCGAGCGCTTCGACGGACTGGCTGCGAACGTCGATGGCATTCCAATCGTTGTCGTCGGCTCCGGCTGGCCCGGAGATCGTCAGCGCTTCACCCTCGCCCATGAATTGGGCCACCTCATACTCAAGGGACGCCTGGGCCCGGCGCTGAAAGAGCAAGAGGAGGCGGCCGCCAACCGCTTTGCTGGCGCCTTTCTAGCACCGGAGTCCGAGGTCAAAAAGGAACTCGGCGCAAGCCGTACCCGACTTGAAGTCCGCGAGTTGTGTGTGCTGAAAAAGGCCTACGGTCTCAGCATCGGGGGGTGGCAGCACCGTGCGCGCGACCTGGGTATAGTCTCGGAAGCAGCTTATATCTCGATGGTCCGGTTCTTTCGTCTGCGCGGTTGGCACAAGAACGAGCCCTGCGGTGGCGTTCCGCAGGAACAGCCCCAACTCTTCCTTCAACTTGTCTACCATGCCCTGGCCGAGGACTTGATCGGAGAATCAAAGGCCGCCGAGTTGCTACGGATACCGCTCGCCGAATTCCACGCCCAACGGAACATGGATAGTGCCGAACACGCTCCTCATCAGTGACGCCAACATCCTCATCGATATGAATGTCGCCGGCCTGCTGGAGGCCACGTTCACGCTGGAGTTCGACTTCGCTGTCCCGGACGTGCTGTTCGAAGAAGAGCTCCATGACCAGCATCCCGACCTGCCGGGCCTCGGCCTCAAGATCCTCGAACTGACGGCAACGACCATCGAGCAGTCTTAAGGGGACGGAGGGAATAAGTTTTATCCCCTCCGTCCCCGTTTCTTCCGCCCCCTGAATAGGGCGGGGCCGATCGCATGGCGCTCCAGGCATCCACGAGTCTTCACCACGCCCCAAATCCGCTCCCACAAAATTGTTATTGAATAGACTATTTATAGGGCTTACACCAATAATCGCCGGGCAACGAACCCCGACACTCATCCAAGCCCGCGATTTCTTCAACAATTGCAGACCCTTCAAGGGATACCCACAGCCCCAACCGGGTGGTACGATTCCCAGCAAAGGAGGGCAGCAGGACACCAGTGGCGGAAGAACAACAAGCCCCAGCCAGGGACCCCGTCGACCACCTTCCTATTGATCCGGCCGGCCAGGCGCAACGA
>NCBI01000074.1 GCA_002255365.1 Chromatiales bacterium 21-64-14 | reverse complement strand
AGGCTTTCGAGCATCCATGACGCCGTGCTCCGGTGAAGTTGTTGCTGGATATTGAAGATGGGCCAACCCGGGCGCATGGTGAATTCCAGCGGCCAGGGCACCCCTTTGTCGTCAATGATAACGGCAACGTCCACGAACCCCATATGTCCGGCGCGCACAAGATAATCTTCCAGTGGCGCAAGTACCTTGTCCGCCAGCTTGGATTTCTCGGTGTAGTACACCACGGTGCCCATCTCGCCCGTGTTCGGCCCGCAGTCGTCCACCATGAGTTTCTTGTGCTCGAAATTTTCGCACCAGGGCGACGCAAAACCGTGCGGGCCGACCCATGCGCCGACCGCCATCTCGATACCGGGCTGGAACTTTTGCAGAATGAAGCCGGGCACACGCTTACCCGTGCGCTTCCACTTCTCTAGCATGTAGACCATATCGGCCGGTCCCTTGCTGACGTACGACAGGCTACGGTCAGCGTCGCCGAAGGGCTTGGAGACGTAGCGGCCCATGGTGGACTTTACATACGCGATGGCCTTGTCGTAGCTGTGGAAGGTTTCACCCTCCATAAGCTTGACGTCATGCGCGGCGAGCACGTCCATCCCCACCTGACGGTCCAGTTCCCATTGCGCGGTGAAATTGTTGGCACCGTAGACCGGGTAGCCGCGTTGCGCCCACTTGTCGAGGTCCGCCATGTACACGGCGTTATCGGGCAGGAACACGAGGTCCGCCCAATTCATGTGCTGCTCCCAGTGCTGGACTTTTTGCACCAGGCCGTCGCCCACCGTGATCTGCCCTTCGGGCTTGTTGCGGATGAACCACCTGACTTGCGCGCCTTCGGACATGCTGCGCAGGCAGAAATCCAAAGCGAGGGCCGAGGGATCAATGACGAGGATTTTCAATGCGTGGCTCCGACGATGATGTTCCACATTTTGCGGTGCAGCGCGTACTGCGCGAAGCCTACGGCGGTAGCGGCTCCCGTGAAGCGCCGCACGAGTTTCTGGCGCTGGATAGACTTCTCGAACGCTTTGACTTTCTCCAAAGCCTCGCTATATTTTTCGGCGTTTTTTACCATGTTCGACGAGAACAAGTCGTCCTTGTACATGTGGTTGAGTACATTGCGCAAAGCGTCCGGGAGTTTGTCAACCGACAAAGTATTCAAATTCCTGAACATGCCGTCATACTTTTTCGCCGTTTCCAGCGACGCCATATAGGCCTGATGCTGCTGCTTGTAGATATCGGCTTGCTGGTTGAGTGCTTTGTCACGCAAGGCCATATCCGCTTCCAGCCGTGCTTGCGACGCCTTTTGAATGTCTTGCAACGCCTGCGTTGCTTCGGTGCGTGACACCATGTCGCTCGCCGTCTTTTGCGCCTGCGGCAATTGCTCCAGGATGGGCCGGTGCTCGTCCACGTAAGCCTTCATCGTGGCGATGCTCTTGCCTTGCAAGTCAGCCTGTACGCGCTGCGCGATGGCGCTATCCACAGGCTTGATATCGCCAGCGGCTTCGATGGCGAGCTTGACGTTTTGCGGGGATTGCATCACGCGCGCTGTGAGGTCCGCGCCAGTCGTCTCGTCCGCGCCGAGCGCCTTGAGCATTCGGGCACGGAACGGCTGTTGCTCGTCCAGCACGTCGCCGTATTGTCCACGCGCAGCTTTGTACCCCTCGATGTGTTGGTCGAGCACATCGTTGAGTTGCTGCGAGAGCTTCGCAGCGGCTTGCGTGCCGATAGCGTCGAATCCCGACACAGGCTCACCGAACTTGGCTTTTTGCGAGAGTTGCCTGCGCAACTCGATCAAGCTGGATAGCGGTGTGTTGGAGTTGGTCCGGATGTGCTCAATGTCGTTAATGACGCTTTGCAGCGCAGCCCGCTGCGCACTTGTGCCAGCGTTTTCTTGCGCCCTGACCAAGGAGTCTTTGATGCCGCCCAAGTCTTTGTAGAGCGGGCTATCTTCGGTCAACTTGGCTTGCGGCGTATTGGCTACTGTAGCCTCAATGTTGTCGCCCGCAGCCTTGCGCGCTTGCTCCAATCCTACGTTGCGCGCCTCCATGGCTTTCGCCAGACCTTCGTTGATCTGGATGGTAGACGGCTTCGCGTCGCCGCCCATACGAGGAAGTTGCAGCGCGCCTTGCGGCATCGGCGGGGGTTCGGGTGTAACAGGCTTCGCACCGGGCGCAGGCACTTGGGCTGCAAGATCACCAGCCATGGCGCGGGCACCCTTGGCCCCCGCGCTGGCTTCGGGACTGCCGAGATAGTGGAACGGCTTCGCTACGGTGCGTCCTGCGGCCTTGACAGGCTCCGGCACGAGCGGGCCGATTTTGCCAGCGGCAGTGCGAGCGCCCTCGCCAAGATAACCCGCTTCTCGGATTGCCCCACGCCCTACTTGCCCAGCGGCGTCATGGCCGAACGTGCCAAGTGCACCAGCAACGGACATATCCGGCGCGATACCCGCAACCCCCGAACGGTTGAGCAAGTTGGAAGCACCTTGTAGCGCAGCCGCACCCTGCGGGCTCGCGGGCTGGTAAGCGTGTTGCTGCTGGAACTTCGCGGATGTACGCTCGGCCAGCCCGTGGCCGAAGTTACCTGTTGCAACTTCCTTGCCAATGCCATACAAGTTGCCTGCGACGTTCATCGCCGCGCCTTGCAGCATGCCCGCGCCAACGTCCAGCGGCGATGTGACGGCACCGATTGCTTTCTGATACCACGTTTGCCCCGCGCCGGGTGCCTGTGCGCTTGGTGCTTGCCCAGACGGGTAGCCACCGGGAATCTGATCCACGGCACTTTTGGGTTGCGCAGGGGGTGTAGCAGGCGTCGCCGTCATCCACGCAGGGGGCGGCGGCAAACCCGACACATCATGCGCAGGGGCATTTGCGGGAGGCGCAGTGCTTTTGGTGCTCCCAAGCATCCATGCGGGCGGCGGCGGAAGGCCTGCGACAGCGTTATTGTCCATACGGGTAGCCTACGACGTAGTAACGCTGGTTGGGGTTGGTCGCTAGCGCCATCGCAGCTTGGTCGTCGCTGATCTTGTATTGCTTGGCGTACGCCTTGAGTTGCGTCATCGTCATGGGCGTAAACCCGAATGCTTGCGCAGCGGCAGCGGGTTTGCTGGATTGCGAGATGAGGCGCAGTTGGGGGAGCAGTTGGACACCCGTGATCGTATGGTTCAACGCAGCGATGGACGCTTGCGCGCCGTCTCGAAGGCCTTGCAGGACGCCTTGCAAACCTTCGCCTTTGCTCGCAGTGACGATCTGCGCGCCATTTTTGAGGCCCGCAACGGTAGCTTTCCCGAACATCTGCTGCGCACCAGCTTCGCGGGACGCCTCGGCAACGAGTGCGTCGTAGTGTTGGAACAACTGGTACAGCGGTGAATTGGTCGGGATAACTTGCCCTCCCACGGACAGTTTGCCTTTGTTCCACGCGACCGGGCCAGAAAGATGCAACCGCTGAGCATCTTGATTAGCTTGCGCGAGTTGCGTGTCAAGCGCTTGCGAGGTCGCTTGCAACGTGGACACCCGCTGTTGCAATTGCGCCACCGCTGTGCGAGATGACGTAAGGTCGTTCTGGTAGGGCTTTTCGGCGGCAGGCGTCAATCCGATGGCTTGAAGCTGCTGAAACGCGCGCATTTGACGCCCTATCCCCACAGGACCACTCGTTGAGCCAAGTGTTCCGTTAAGGTATGACAGCGCCAGATCGAACGACGGCGGAGGCGAACTTCCAGCAGCCGGTGAACCACCACCCACCGCGCTGGAATAATATTGTCCCATGGAGCGTGCTTCCTGCGCTCGGGCCTCATTTGCCTGGATCTGCGACGGCAGCGCAGCTTGTCGCGTCTGCGCGTTGGTGATCTGCGCCCAACTGGTCAGCCCTTTGAACAGGCTGTCGATGGTCATCCCGGCGAGTTGCGCCGACGTTTTGGCTTGCGCCATAAGCGTCGGGTTCGTGGACTGCATGGCAAAGTACGCCTGCTGGGGCGTAATGTTTGGGTACATCGCTTTCAGGTTCTTGACCTGTTGCGCAACAAGGCCGATAGGCTGATTGTTAGCCGCCAGCGCAAGTGCGCGGCCGACGGTGCCTCGATCCGCAACGGGTGTTGCTTGCACGGGCGGCGCTTGACTGGTCGGCACTTGCGCGCTCGCGTTTTGTGGCGACGGTGACATGGGGACGTGCCCGTGCCGCATCATGCTCGCCACAACACTTGCGCCAGCGCCGGGGCTCATTTGATCCAGGCCAACGGCGCGACGCACCTGATCGGGGGTTGTTACACCAGCAAACCCACCTCCGGGGACGAATGTGGGCGTGGGGGCCGCGCCCGGAAGCGGCACAGACTGAATCCCCGCACCCTGCTGCGGGACGCCGAACGATCGCGCAGTAACGCCTGCCGGAAGCGGGTTTTGCGCACTGTTCTGTCCGGGCGCAGGTGCCGGCGCTCCTTGCGGTGCGGGCGGCTGCATGGTGTGCTGTCCGCCCATGGCGAGATAGCCCATCCCGCCGCCCGTGACTTGGGACTGGATCATTTGACGCTTGAGCGCGTCGTTGGCCAGCATGTCGTTGATCTGCTGCTGCCGTTGCCGGTTCAGCAGATCCTGCTGGTTCATTTTCCAAACGTCACCCGCAGCTCCGAGCGCAAAGGGCGAGAACAGGGCCATTTTAGCCTCCCGGCAACGTCATGAAGTTGGGGTTGTAGCCGGAACCCGTGCCGAAATAGTTCCCGCTATTGCCACCACCCAAACCAGCCGCCCAATTGCCGACCGCGCCGCCGATGGCGTTCCCGATGGGCTGCGCAATGCTGGCCGCGCCTTGCATAGCGGCTTGCTGTTGGCCGAACTGTGCGCTTGGGCTGCCAAGGCCTTGGTAGGAGTTATAGTCCGCAATTTGCTGCTGGTAGGGAACGTTGGCTTGCTGCCCGTACTGCCCCGCCGTGCCAATGAGGCCCAGTTGGTTCTGCAACGCATTGAGCTGCGTCTGATAGGGCATCGAAGCCGATTGGTTAATCAGGTTCGTGCCTTGCGTGCCGAGGTTTGCGCCAATAGTGCCGAGTTGCCCCGCCGACTGGTTGAGCGCACCCACGCCCTGCACGCCTTGCAACTGACGGTTGAGCAGGTTGTTCTGCCAGTTTTGGTTGAACAGTTGATTCTGTTGCGACGCGATCTGCGCACCCGCACCGCTCATGCCAAGCCCGCGTGCAGCCAGATCGGCGTTGGTCTGGTTGGTGTTTTGCGCTTGCAGGTAGTTGTACAGTTGCGACTGCGGGTCAAAGGCCGACTGCACCAGTTGATTTTCCAGCCCCGGGATTTGCCCCATCTGGCCGTATAACTGGTTCGCACCGCCAAGTGCGTTGTAGCCCTGCTGCATCCCCGCACCTGCGGCTTGCTGCGCCCCTTGAAGGGCCTGCCCATAGTACGGGCTATACAGCGCTTGATTGACCGCGCTTTGCGCCTGCGGCAGGTACTGCTGATACAGGTTGTTCTGGCCGAGTTGCGGGATCAGGCCCAATTCGTTGCCAGCGGCTTGCCCGAGGTTCGGGGGCAGGTACGAGCCGCCCGAGTAGCCTCCGCTGGATCCGCCGCCCCCGAGCATCCCGCCCACGGCGCTACTTACTACAGGTGCGGCAACAGCGGCCAGTGCGGTCATGCCCATGTCAGGCCTCCAGGTTCTTGACAGCTACGACTTCCACTTGCTGGAATTTTAACCTACGCATGATCGGCTCGATACTTTTGTAGGTCTTGTAAACGACGTGCATCTTATGCGCACCCACCGCGCGGGCCATTTTTTCCGCTTCACGGAACAATTTGACACCATGCATGGCTCGGCACTTTTCGCTCATATAAAACATGTCGGAAAGAAAAATCTGCATCTTTCGGTAATGCAGATGCGGTGACAGAATCCCTACGAAGTACCCTTCCGGCGCACCGTCCAGCAACATCGCCAAGATGTGCAGCATCCCAAGCTTTTCCAAAAGCTCGTACTGCTCCCAGAGAAGGTCGGGCTTGTATCGCTTGTCTCGCCCGACTTCTTCCCAATGGAGTGCCTCGAACTTTGGGACGATGTGGTACCGAAAGTACGCGAGGTCTACTTTGCGGAACTCGGGGTCGCTCATTGCTTGAGATTCCGCGTGATCTTCTCGCCCGAGCGCCCGACAATGTAGCCGCCGATGCCGATCTTGAGCAGGTCCCACATATCAGGGGGTAGCGCGAGCGCAGCGGCGTGCACGCCGAACCATCCGGCCATCGGCAGGAAGGCATAGTTGACCGCCACGATGAACGTGAAGGTCAGCATCAGGATCGGGCGCCAGTTCGCAGCCAGCCAAGAGTCGGACTTGGCCTCCGCTTGGATGGTGCCAGCTTGCGCTGTGACCAGCGCCGTCTCGTAGTCCAGATTCATCTTGCGCAGGTTTTCCTCATGCTGCGCTTGCAACGCGAGGATCTTGGCTGCGTTCGCAGGGTCTGCCGCGATGGCGCTATTGACCGATACCGGGTCGTTGTTGGTCCCGAGGGCCGAGGCTACCAACCCACCGACGACAGCACCCGCAGGTCCGCCAAGTGCGGTGCCCAGCACCGGCGCAATGCCCGCAATCGCTTTGCCTACATCACTCCATGACAGGCTCATCACTTGGCCCCTTTGAGCAGGTTATTGGCTACGCGGTTCGTCCATCCCTTGCCGAACGTAGGCCAGCCCTTCAAACTTGTGTAGTATTGCAAACGATACGCGCAAAATCGCATGACGACAACCAGCGCGGGTGTCAGGTTGACCGCCGTGACGGTTTTCGGACCCATGATCCCGTCCTGCTGAAGCCACTTGACGGGTTCACCCCCGTTGTACGCTGTATCGAACACCTGAAAGGCCACGCGCGGGTCAAACTTGTCGCACTGGTACGGGTTCCAGTATTCCGAGCGCGCGATGTCTTGCGCCATGGATAGCGGCAAGTCACGCATGTCGCCCATGTATCCATAGCGCCGCGCAACGCGCTGCGTGACGCCGTACATGGTCGCGCCGCCCGGGTCAGCAGGATTGTTGCTATAACCACCCTCGTTGCCGAGCACATCCTGCCACGCCGCGAGAAAATTGTCCATATCAACTCCAGAGCATGACGACTGCGGCTTTGCCAGCCGGGCCGCTGTCAGTTCCAAACCCGAGCCCCGTAATCCCTGAATCCTGCTGAATGGTTCCTTGCCGCGTGCCCTTGGAATAGGGCGAGCCGGCGAGCAAGGTCAGGAGCGTTGCGCCATTGCTGGTGAGCGTGACGTTCGGACCAATGGTAATCGTAATGACCTGTCCCGGCGTCACATTGACCGTTTGCTTGATGACTTGCTGACCGGCTGTGCCCATCGGCGTACCACCCGCAGCCGTGGCACTCACCAGGATCTGCGTCACGCCAGCAGGCACTGTGAACGTGCCCGAGGACGAGAAGGCTTGCGAGAGCAGCGGCAGGGGCTTGCTTCCCGTGTAAAAGAACGGGATGCCGGCCTGGATGGCTGCAAAGAGCGCAACCGCCGAGTCGAACGTGTACGCGATGACGACCGACGCAGACTGCACATCCGCCCCGTCGCGTTGTGCCGCCGTGCAAACAATCGAGCCTTGCGCGTTCGTTGCGACCTGGATGTCCGCGCCGTCTGTCTGCGCAGCGCTCAAGACGATCAGCGGCGTGCCTGCGGTCGTCTGGATGTCCGCACCATCAGCCTGCGCGGCGCTGCTGACGATGACAGGCGAGCCGGTTGCAGATTGCGTGTCCGCCCCATCGGTTTGCGTTGCCGAGGCACTGACCGCTGACCCACTGGTGCCGGTAGCCGCTTGTGGGTCCGCGCCATCCGTCTGCGCAGCACTGAGCACAATCAGCGGCGTGCCCGTTGCGGATTGCGTGTCCGCCCCATCGGTTTGCGCCGAGCTTGCAACGATCAGCGGAGTGCCGGTTGCAGCTTGTGTATCCGCGCCGTCGGTTTGCGCAGCAGATGCCGATACGGGAGAGCCCACCGTCCCGCTGGCGGCTTGGGTGTCCGCGCCGTCGGTTTGCGCGGCATTAAGGACGATCAGCGGAGTGCCGGTCGCGGCTTGCGTGTCGGGGCCGTCCGTTTGCGATGCCGAGGCACTGACCCCACCACTGGAGACGCCCTTGACCAGCAACGTGAACGCGGGACCAAAAATCCCGCTGCTGGAGCTCATCGTTTCCGGAAGCGTGCCGGTGTACTGCGCGGTTGTTCCGGTTGCACTCAAGTTGACATCCGCCACTTGGATGCCAGTGCCGTTCCCGGTATCGTTGTACGCGATCCGCGAGGTCAGCGGAGACGATATCGTCGGGGCTGTGCCAACGTTGCCTAGGTCGAAGAAAAAGCAGACCTGCGTGTCGTTCGCAACGGTGGCTGTCGCTACGGGGGATTGAACCGTGGTTCCGGACGTTGGCGAAATCGTCGTCTGGATATCGTCCGGCTGAGCGGTATTACCGCCGCGATATGCAAAGACAAGGGCGCTTGATCCATTGGAGCCCCCAGCCGCAGTCCAAGTTACGCCGAATGTGTAGGAAACTGGTGCTCCACTGGTCGCAACGTCCGCAGAAGTGGCGACCTTGGTAGCGACATACGTGAAATCTGTAAATCCGCCTCCTTGGTTCGTTTGGCTGCCGTGCGTGCCGACAGCCCATCCAGACGGCAAACTTGGCGTTCCGGTTGTCGTGTTGTTCGTGTAGCTCGTAAAGACGCCGACGATCAGATCACCGACCTGTACATCGGAGGTTTTTACGAGAACCGAAGCGGTGGACGTTCCAGCTTCGCTGGAAGATCCTTGCGCGACGAAAACCGGATTCGCCACTCAGGGCCTCACTGCGCTAGCACCGTGCTCATGGCTTACGCCCCGTACGCCGTGATCGTCCAGGAAGTTACGGACACCGGCTGACCCGACGTGATGCTGGTCGAGGTCAACGTCAGGTCGCCCCCGCTGGTCGCGCACGTGCCTTGGCTCACGCAAGTCGTACCTGCCGACGACGTGCAGAGCCGGTAGTAGACCGCAGTCCCCGTGGCGCTGGCGTTTTCGGTCGTGATCGTGTTGAACGTCAGCACACCGCTGGAGACATTCCCAGCAGTGGATGAGAGCGGCAGCGATGCAAGCAGCGTGCCGGTCGCGCTGGCTGCGCAGTTGGAAGGAGGCGAGCCGCTGTAGATGAGAAGGTAGCCGGTGGAACCAAGGTCCGTGACCAGATCGGTCATGGCGTTGGTACGGTGCGTGGTGGAATACTGGACAGCCATGGTCGTTCCTTAGTTGGAT
>NCBI01000073.1 GCA_002255365.1 Chromatiales bacterium 21-64-14 | reverse complement strand
TACACCCTTTTTGCAGGCATATTGGATCCTACATTTGGTCAAGATTTTTGGAATGGTCGCCGTGGCCCGTCCGGATCATATTTTGACACTGGGTGTAAAATTCCCGTACCACGGCGTCAGTAGTCGTTGTTGTAGTCGCTGGTGTTGTAGTCGCTCGTGTAAGCGGGCCGGCCGGTGGAAGCCTTGCAGACTTTCTGGTCGCAGAGCATGCCGGTCGCGCAGTCTTTCGAGTCGCGGCAAGCGTAACCTTCGTCGCAGCCGGTGGCCCAGCACGCCAGGTTCGCGTAGGGGGTGGGGGAGGCGGCGTCGGAGGAGAACTGCGTGACGCACTTGCCGTCCGAGCAGCTCATGCCGGAGGCGCACTCGCGCGGAGACGAGCAGCCCCCTCCGGCGAAAGAGGACACGCACACGCTGTCCACGCACTCGAGCGTCCCCTGGCAGTCCACGGTCGTCCGGCAGGTGCTGCCCAGCGGGCACCCGTCGCTCCAGCAGGTCGAGCTGTCGGAGATGAAGTGGTCGATGCGAGATTGGGCGCACTCGTACCGTCCGGTGGCCGTGTAAGAGCAGCAAGAGCCAGACGAGGCGGTCTTGGTCTTCTGCATGCCGATGCCGATGCTTACTGTTTGTTACAAAAAAACGTGACACGCGGCGCATCGCGCGCCACATTTCTCTGAGCGGAGTTTAGTTTAGTTGATCCATGGCCGGCAGAGAGCGCGACGGGAGCCACCTCCGGGACGCGTGGGACGCGCTCTCCGCGATGTTCCGCGACGACCCGTACTTCATGACGCGCCACCACATCGATTCGTACGACCGCTTCATCGGCGGCGGCCTGGCCAGGACGCTCCGCAACATGAAGCCGATCACGCTCCTGCAGGAGCACCCCCCCGGCTCGGGCAAGAAGGTAAAGGTCGACGTGTTCATCGGATCCCGCGAGGTCAAGGTCGACATGCCCAACGTGTCCGACTCGTCCTCCGCGCGTCCGCTGCTCCCGAACGAGGCGCGCCTGCGCGACCTGACGTACGCCGTCAACGTCTACGCGGACGTCCGCGTCGAGTACCGCGACGCGTCCTCGGGCGACCTGATCGCCGAGGTCCCGTTCGACCGCCCGGTCTGCCTCGGCCAGATCCCCTTGATGCTGCACAGCCGCCACTGCCTGCTCCACGGCCTGTCCCGCGAGGCCTTGCGCCTCGCGGGCGAGTGCCCGAACGACCGCGGCGGCTACTTCGTCGTCGACGGCAAGGAGAAGGTGATCATCGCCCGCGAGTCGCTCGTGAACAACAGGACCTACGTTCGGAAGGGCGAGTCCAGCAAGCCCGACACCGCTTTCATCGCCTACGTCCGCTGCGACTCTCCCGAGGACAGCTTCCCGCGTACGACCACCTTCTACGTCCGCTCTCCCACGTGGCCGACCCGTCCCAACTCCATCACGGTCATCGTGACCCACCTCGGTAACGTCCGCTCCAACACCGGCCCGGGCCAGGCGATCCGCGGCGAGGTCCCCCTGTTCGTCCTGTTCCGCGCGCTGGGCGTCGAGAGCGACAAGGCGATCATGCAGCACGTCGTCTACGACGTCGACGCCCCCGAGGAGTCGGACGTCGTCGAGTTCCTCCGTTCGAGCGCGATCCACGCCGCCAAGCTCGGCGCGACCGACCAGCGCAGCGCCCACGCGCTCCTCTCTCCCCTCATCCGTCCCACGGACTCGATCAAGCAGGTGCTGACCGAGGACCTTTTCCCCAACGTGGCCAGCAAGGACTTCCGCGTCAAGGCCCTCTTCCTCGGCGCCGCCGTCCGCACGGTCGTCCTCGCCGCCCTCGGCAAGGCCCCGGTCTCCGACCGCGACGACTACGTGAACAAGCGCCTCGACCTCAGCGGCTTCCTGCTCGACGACCTGTTCCGCGACGTGTTCCTCCGCGTCCGCCGCCAGAGCATCAACCGCCTCTCGGGCGAGTGGCAGAGCGGCGCCTGGCGCACGAGCGGCGACGTGAGCAAGCTCGTCAACGTCGCCAACCTCGGCGCCATCTTCGAGAGCGGCATGCTCACCGAGCGTATCCGTCGGTCGATGAAGGGCGACTGGGGCCCCGACGAGGAGCCAGACCCCGAGTCCGAGTCCGGCGGCGACGGGACGGACGGCATGGTGCAGGACCTGACGCGGATCTCCTACTCGTCGTACGTGTCGCACGTGCGCCGCCTGAACAACCCGGTCGACCGCTCGGTGAAGATGGCGGCCCCGCACGAGCTCCGCGCCTCTCACTGGGGCGCCATCTGCCCGGTCGAGAGCCCGGACGGGCCCAACGTCGGTCTGCTCAACCACCTGGCCACGCTCTCGACGCTCAGCATGGGCGTGGGCGATTCCGACGGTTCCGGCGCGCGCGCGGCGATCGACGCTTTCGGGGGTTCCACCGTCGTGTCCATCGACGTCCTGACCGACGTGCTCGGTTCCGACATCCGTCCTCTCCGTGGCGTGTGCAAGGTTCTCGTCAACGACACGTGGACTCACGCCACGTACGACCCTCCCGCGCTCGTTGATCACCTTCGCGGCCTGCGTCGCAAGGGCCTCCTGCACCCCGAGACCTCCGTCGCCTGGTCCGTGCAGACCGGCGAGCTCCACGTGCACACCGACCGCGGTCGCTTCCTCCGCCCCCTGTGCGTCGTGGACCCTTCTGGCCAGACTCTTTTGCTCGAGGCCGTCGCCTCCGCGGCCCGCAAGCGCGACCGCCGCAGTCGCCTCCTCTCCTGGAAGGGCGACCTCCTTACTTCCGCGAGTCCCTCCGCGAGCCCCGCGCTCGAGCTGATCGACGTCGAGGAGCTGCGCACCCTCCTCGTCGCGATGCGTCCGTCCGACCTCCTCTCCGTCGATCCTGCTACCACGACCGCGACCACGTCTCAGCGCGGGCTCCGTCCGCCGACGCACTGCGAGCTGCACGTTGGCGCGGGCATGCTCGGCCTTTCCGCCAACACTTTCCCGATGATGCACCACAACCTGGCGTCCCGTAACAACCTCGGCATGGCCCAGTTCAAGCAGGCCATCGGCACCTACTCGACCGCTTACCGCACTCGGTTCGACACGCTCGGCTACGTCCTTCACCACCCCCAGCGTCCCCTTGTCGGCACCGGGTTCGCGGACGCCCTGTGCGGCGGCCAGTGGGCCCAGGGCGAGAACATCGTGGTCGCGGTGTGCACCTACACGGGGTACAACATGGAGGACTCGATGCTGATCAACCGCGACTCGGTCGGCCGCGGCCGGTTCCACATGACGCACTACGAGTCGCACCGGTACGAGGAGAGCGCCGGAGACGGCATCGACGCCCCCGTCATCGCTTTCGCCAACCCCCACGCCGTCGAGGCCGCCGGCGACGCCGCCGAGGTCGAGTCGGGCGGCAGGCGCATGGCCGCTTCCTACGCGTCGCTCGGTCCCGACGGCCTCCCCGAGAACGATTCGGAGATCCGCGAGGGCGACGTCGTCCTCGGCCGCGTCGAGGTCCTCAAGCGCAGAGTCCAGGACGACGCGGTCGCAGGCGCATCAGCATCAGCAGCATCAGCCTCAGATCACGTCATCCATCTGGCGGACAGGAGCGTCGTGGCCACGCGCAAGACGTCCGGCGTCGTCGACCGCGTGGCCGTGTATCCCTCTCCCCTCGGCGGCCAGGCCCGTTGCTGCAAGGTCCGCATGCGCCAGCACCGCGAGCCCACGCTCGGCGACAAGCTCGCCTCTCGCTTCGCCCAGAAGGGCGTGATCGGCATGATGCTCCCGGGGACCGACATGCCGTTCTGCGCGGGCTCGGGCCAGGTCCCCGACATCGTCTTCAACCCCCACGGTCTTCCCTCTCGCAGCACCGTTTCCCACATCATCGAGCTCGTCCTCGCCAAGGCCGCGGGGTGCTCCGGCGCGCGCTACAACGTCAACTCGGTCGAGGAGCCGCGCGGCGACCCGGTCGCCGAGGCCGCCTCGGTGCTTGGCCGCCTCGGGCTGCACAAGTCCGGCGAGGAGATCCTGCACAACGGTCGGACCGGCGAGATGATGCAGGTCGACGTGTACGTCGGCGTCAACCACTACGGCCGCCTGAAGCACATGGTCGCCGACAAGATGCAGACGCGCCTGCGCGGTCCCGTGGGCGCGATCACGCGCCAGCCGGTCAAGCAGCCCGGCTCCGGCTCCGGCGGCCTGCGCATCGGCGAGATGGAGCAGAACGTGCTGCTCGCCCACGGCGTCTCCGGCTTCCTCAAGGAGTCCTTCTCGGACCGCAGCGACCGATACCGCGCGATCGTCGACGCGGACGAGGGCGAGCACGCGCTCGTCGCGCGCGCCTCGGCGACCGCGGACGCCAAGGCCGACGTCCTGCGCGCCCTGCCGGGCGCCGGCGTCATGGGCGGCCCCCCGAGGTTCGCCGCGGTCGAGATGCCGTACGCTTTCAAGCTGCTGCAGCAGGAGCTCGCCTCGATGTCCGTCGGCACGCTGCTGCGGGTCGAGGGGGACGGCGGCGAGCGCTGGTTCGACGTCGAAGAGGCGATGCGCGAAGGAGAAGAAGAAGATCAAGAAGAAGAAGAAGAATACGACTCGGAGTACTCTTTCGACGAGGCAGAGGAAGAAGGCGACGAACGAGTTAAAAGGGACGGCGAGGACTTCGGGGACGAGTCGTTGGACGAGGAGTCGGACTGAACTGAACGACGACGACCGACGTTCATTTCCTTGCGTCAGAAGCGGTGTACACGATCTGACCGCCCCTCTTGACGTCCTCCGTAATCTCCGCCATGGCCTGTCTGTACTCGTCCACCTTGTCGGTTCGGAGCCACATGGAAAGCCACGGCCCACTTTCAGGGGAACGGTATTGTGACGGTATTGTGTCAGACCACGCGGAGATCGCATCCCACTGCGCTTTCGTGAGGAACGCAGAGAGTTTGTACACCTCGTCCCCGGAGAAGACGGTGGGCGGTTCGATCGTGACGCGAGACATGTTTTACGTTTCTTACGGAAAAAACTCATGGATGTTCTGATAAACGCACTGAATGGACGTGTTGACGGATTCCGACTTCCCGCCGTTGTCGCATCTGGACGGTTGCGGCCTAGACGAGAGCGAGTACGTGCGCTACAAGAAGCATTACATCGGCCGCACCGTCCCAATTCCAACCCCTTCGGACCTCGCGGAGATCAAGGCCCGAGGGTGGGACGGAGGCTGGCGGGAGTTTCAAGCTCTGCAACATTTGATGAACTGGGCTTGACAAGCAAAAACAATCATCATCATCGCCCTATCACATGACAACGTGCTTCCAGACGACGTCGCGGGTGTACACGACCTCGGTCGGCTTGAAGCCGACGACCGCGTCGATCTCGTGCATGCGGAACGGCGGATTGATCACGAACTCGGGCTCCAGGAGCCCCATTTTGTCGTCGTCGACGAGCTCGTCGGCCTTGCCGCTCCCCGCGAAGACGAGGACGCCGCAGCCCGTCGCAGACCCGGGGATACCCGTGGCCGCGTCGATGCGCGCGTCGGCGTCGTCCAGCGCGTGGCCGCGGCCCAGCTGGTACTCGAGGTAATCCTTGCCGCCGAAATGCACGCCTGCAGCGGCGTCGAAGGGCAGGTGCAGGTTGCCCGTGTGGGCGAGGTTGAAGACCGTCACCGCGCGGGTCCCGCCGCGGAGCACGAGGAGAAGCATCGAGTGCCCACGGACCGCGAGGCGGAGCGCCTCGTGGGTCAAAAGGCATCCGATCCTGCCGCCATTGTTGTTGCTGGCGAGCGCCTCGATGCGCGGGTGGCCGCGCAGCGCGGGAGGCACCGTGAGGCCCTCGTCGAGCAGGGCCACGACGTGTCGCTCGACTGCGGCGACCAGACCCGCCGCGCCAAGGCGCTCGTTGGCCGCCTCGTAGCACGCCCGGACGGCCTCGGGCGAGGACAGGAGGGCGCCAGAGACGTCGAAGCGTCCCTCGAGGAAAGCCACGAGAGGCGCCGCGTAAGGATCCGCGGTCTTCAGCTCGGGCATGGGGATCTCTACGGGATCCGTCCTGTTCCCGTCCAGCAGGAACACGGACACGACCGTGTGGATCATGTGGCCGACCTCGGATGCCTCGAACGCGCGAGAAGAAGCGTCCAGCTTGACAGCAGCGTTGGTCCCGTCGTTGCAGATGAGCTTGAGCATCCCGTTTGTTTTTTATTGTCGGTTTTGAAAGGAAGACGTGGTGATAGTGTGTGTGGTACGGCACGACGGTAAGTGCCGTAAAATGGTGCGCCCCGACGTACTCCACCTTGTGGCCGCGAGAAAAAAGGGTGGGTGATTTTTGCTATCTCTACTGGTACTGACTACTGGTTCAAACTACTGTGCGCTACTTCTATTTCTACTGCTCAGAACGGCTTGCGGCACATGGGGCACGTCGGGTCGCGACCGGTCGCTCTGCAGTTGCGGGCCCACGCGACGTAGCAGCCTAGGCACACCGTGTGAATGCAATTGTTCGACCCGACCCCATCGATCCTACGACCGTAGCAGACCGGACACTCTGCGCACTCGACATTGACGACGTTCGGGTTGTCGCTCTCGCTCTCGCTCTCGCTCTCGCCGATGAGTCTGCGGTTGTTCAACTCCGTGACCTCAGCGTGCGCCAGTTCGATGCGCCGGGCCTCGTCTGCGCGGATTCGGTTTGCGACTGTGTCGATGCGCCTCTGGATGCGGGCGAAGGTCCTCGTGGAGGAGGCAGGGCCACCCGCGTCGAGCCTCTCGATGCAGGACATGACGTGGACCCTCAGCTGCATGGGCATGTCGATACGCGTTTTCAATGCGGCGATGCCGGCGAGCACCAAGAAGCGCACGAGCTCGTTGGAAGACAGGGGGCGGAACTTGCACCAATGCTCGAACGCGTCGACATTGCCGTCGACCCCATTTAACAGGGCAACGATGCTCGTGGCGGTCATTTCGTTGCTGACCCGACCCTTGCCGATGTTGGCGTCGGCGTCTGAGACCTTGGACAACGCGCCGCAGTACATTTGGTTGTACAGCCCGCGGGGGCCGCGGACGTCGGGATGGTGCTTGATGGCCAGGACGCAGTCCCACGCCCAAGCCCATGAGCGCGCGGTCTCCTGGGACG
>NCBI01000072.1 GCA_002255365.1 Chromatiales bacterium 21-64-14 | reverse complement strand
GTTGGGCTTTAAATGTCCGGCCGAGTTGTTCACTCCGGATGATTTCGACTTCAGGCAGCATCATGCCGCACTTTTTGCACTTGGTCATTGAAACCGCCTTTTAAATAACAACGCCGGGCGGGGCAACTGCTGCGGAGTGACCAGAGGCTACGGGTGGGCGACGAACGGTTCCCATCCTGATCTCCTCCCAGTAACTCGGTAATACATCCATGCACACGCGGTCCTGCCGGCGAGCCCATGCACGCGGCGGGCCGCTCTCAAGACTGCGTCCCCACCACTGGCTGCATCCGGTTGGATTCTGCGCGCGCCTCTGCCAGGAGCCGATCCCAATCGTCGGGCGGATGGCCGTTCTCCAGCATTTTTCGGAAAACCCGGGAGGCATCACCGCTGCGCGCATAGGCCCGCTGGGTGTCCTCATCATTCACCCAGGCGTAGACGATCACTTTGCTTGGGGCGTGGTAACGGAAGAACAGCCGGTATTGCTGGAGGAACTTGGCACGGAACCAGTGCTTGTGGTCCCCGCCAAGCGTGTTGCCCTGTCGGTATTCCGGCCTTGCCGGGTCCTGTGGAATGACCTCCAACGCCAGTTTGGCAATCGCTGCCAGTCGATTGGTGGCGTTTCCCCTGGTGTAGCCGCCCGGGTCTTTCTGCTTGAGTCCCTCGACCGGCTGCGTCAGTGCTTCGAGTTGTTCAAGAAACAGCGGGTGGGCGAAGAGCGTCCAGCCGTTGACGACCAAGGGGGCCGACTGGACCCCGTTCATTCATCGTTTTCCGCCAGTGCCGCGTCGAGATCGACTTCGGCGCTGCCGACCAGAGACCGAATGCGCTGGACGAAACCGCTATCGACGGCCTGGAGCCGCTCCGGGTGTGTGGCGATGTCACGCGCCAGGAAGCCCAGGAACCGCCCAAGGACCGGATCATCCCCTCCGGCGCCGCTGGCGCACGTGAGCACCACTTCGCCGTCCTGGCGGATGGTGTAGTGAATCTTATCGCGCTTGCCGAGTGAGTGCGGGTTTGAGAAGATTGGGAAAACTGGGCGCCAACTGCGCATGGGTTAGTTCATCCGCAAGAGCGTTTGGGCCAGCTCCAGCACGCCGATCGCCTGTACGTCCTCCGACACCGGATAGTCCCCCGCGCCGGCATACACCACAAAGCGCTTGGCCGGCTGCAGGTCCTCACAGGCTTGGTAAAACCCCCTGCCCGGCTTGGCCGGCAGCGCGCGCTTGATCTCGATCGCCCAGCGCCCGGCCCGGCCGGGAAGCTCGAGCACCAAGTCGATCTCCGCGCCGGCCGCGGTGCGGTAGAAATGGGCCCGGGTCCGGTCGGGCGCTACCGAAAGCAAGTTTTCGATCACAAACCCTTCCCAGCTCGCCCCGACCACCGGATGGCCGGCCACGGCGTTGTAATCCTCGATACCGAGCAGCGCGTGCACCAGGCCGCTGTCCCGGACATAGACCTTGGGGGACTTCACCAGCCGCTTGCCGATATTCGCGTGCCACGGCGGAAGCCGCCGCACCAGCAGCAGGTCCACCAGAAGGTCGATGTACTTGGTGACCGTCGGCGCGGTCAGGGACAGCCCCGCCGCAAGCCGCGAGGCGTTCAACAGCGTGCCCTGCCCGTGCGCGAGCATGGTCCACAGGCGCGCCAGTGTCTCCGCCGGGACGCGCGGCCCGAATTGCGGCACGTCGCGTTCCAGATAGGTCCGGATGAAACTCTTGCGCAGCTTCAGGCTGTCCGGGTCGTTCTGTGCCAGAAAGCTGTCCGGGAAACCGCCCCGGATCCATAGCCGGTCGGATTCCCCTCCCCCTGCCCCCACTTCGGTGACATCGAGGGGCTGCATATCCACGTACTCGATCCGCCCGGCCAAGCTCTCGCCGGACTGGCGCAGCCGATCGATGGACGCCGCGCCCAGGATCAGGAAACGCCCGGTCCGCCGGCCCTTCCGACGCCCTTGGTCGATGACCCCCCGCAGGGTCTGAAACAGCTCCGGCACGCGGTGGATTTCGTCGAGCACCACCAGCCGGTCTTCGTATTGCCTCAGAAACAGTGCCGGGCTGGTCAGCTTCGCCCGGTCGTTGGTGTCCTCCAGGTCGAGATACAGCGCACCCCGCGCCTGCGCGATGTCCTGTGCCAACGTGGTCTTACCGACTTGACGCGGGCCGATCAACGCGACCGCCGCCTGGCGCCCCAATGCGTCGGTAACGTGCTGTTGGATCCGTCGCTCTATCATCATTGTATTCTGATATCTAATATTTCAATTTGCAAGGATATTCCTTGTTTGGAATCGTTGGGGTCTCGTTGATTCCGTTCCCGAGGGGCCATACCCGTCCCCAACCGTTCCCCATGCCCAAGAGCGGACGTGCGGTGACCCGGCCCCCCAATACGTGTCACGTGACACGGTATGGCGTGCAGACCGCCATCAGCGGGCTGCCCCTGGCCCCTCCCGCGTGGAAACCCGCTATACTGTGTCACGTGACACGGAAATTTGCGGAAATCGACCTGGCGTTCCTGGAACGCAGCCCCCAGCGGCGCGGCCGCCCCCTGCCCTATCCTGCGCCGGAACAGATCGCCACCGCCCGGCGTACCGGGGCCGTGCGCCCACTCATCGTCCGACCCGTGGCCCGCGGGACGTTCGAGGCCTACGAAATCCTTGATGGGGAGGACAGCTGGATGTTGGCCCAGGCCGCCGGGATCGCCCTCGTGCCGGCCTATATCCGCCACGACCTGTCCGACGCCCAGGCCCAGGCGCTGACGGCGCAGATGCCGGCCGGGGACCCGGACCCGATGCGCCGTGCAGCGGCCCTTGACGACCTGCTTCAGCCCGCGCAGGGGCCCCGGAAGACCAAGGCGGCCCTGGCCCGCGAACTCGGCTGCTCGCGCACCGCGCTCAGCCATCATCTGCGCCTGAGGCACCTGGATCCCCAGGTCCAGGCCTGGATACAGCGCGGGGAACTCGCCGCGGGCCACGGGCGGGCGCTGGCCTCCCTGCCGGCCGAGGCGCAACGCGCACTGGCGGCCCGGGCCCTGCGTCAACGGCCGCGGGCCTCCGTCCGGGCGGTGGAACGGTGGGCGCGGGCGTCGCGCCAGGGGCACCCTGTCCACGGCGAGGAAATCCGCCCATCGTGCACAAATCCGCCCCCCGAAGACCCGGACCTTGCACGTCTGGAGCGGTCCCTCGGGGAGCACATCGGCTCACCGGTGCGCATTGCATTCGACGGGCGTACCGGGCAAGGCACGCTCCAGGTCCAATTTGCCGATCTGGAGGTACTGGAAGGGGTGCTGGAAAAGCTCGGATATCAACGCTAGAACAACATGTTACACGATTATTGCCGATCGACAATTTTTCCGCCCTGCGGCTTGTGGAAGTGCTCCCCCAACACCCGGGCACAGGCCTCCCGGAGTTCCGCCAGGGCGGCCCCGTTCCCCGGAAGGATCTCCAGGACCAGTCCGCCCCGCCCTTTCGCCGCCACCCGGAGCATCGGCTTGCCGGCGGCGCTGGGGATTTCGGTCGCCGAGGCAGCGCGGCGCCGTTGGGGTGGCCGCGCTGCCCGCACCAGCTCCCGCACCACGGCCTGGCCATCACGCGCCCCGCCCTCCTTTCCCTGCTGCCCCTGCTCATGCACCAGCTCCTGGGCCCGGGCGAGCACGCGCTTGCGCATCTCCGCGGAACGCAGCAGGGGTTTCAGCACACGGGCATGTTGCACCCGAACCTCCGTGACCTGCGGATAGGCCTCGATGATCTCCTTGGGCAACTCCCCGAGGCTCAGGTACCGGCTCAGCCAGCCCGGACTGACCTCCAGGCGCTTGGCCATCTCCTCCTGGGTCCGGTAATAGCGTTCCAGTGCGTGGCGGTAGTCCAGCGCCCGCTCGTAGTCGCTGATGTCGACCCGGTCCCGGTTCTCCACGTCCGCGAGGCGGAACGCCTCCTCGTCGGTGAGTTCCCGAACCTCGATCAGGAACCGGAAATCCGGATAGTGATTCGCCCGCAGCCAGCGCACGGTCCACAAGCGCCGCGCGCCGCAGATCACCTCATAGTCGCGGTCGGGGTCGCCTTCCAGGCGCCGCACGATCGCGGGGAACTCCTGTTTGCCCTGGGCCTTGAAGCTCTCGATCAGGTCCGCGCAGCGCTGTTCATCCAGCAGATCGTAGCGGCGATTGTGATGCGCCCATGGGCGACAGCGCTGCGGGTCCACCAGCAGCAGCACCTTGTCCTGGTAGCGCCCGCTGACCAGCTCCGAGAGATGGTCATCGCGGCGCTGGAGGTGCCCGGGGCGTTCCCGCTCCCCGGTCTCCGTGTCCTTCTTCGTTGCCTGCGGCTCGCCCAGTGTCTCCATCAGCGTACGATTGCGATTGCCCATCCCCTGCCCCTCCGATTCACTGCGTCCCGAACCCGTCCCGATCCTGCTACAGCAACCCTTGCGCCCGCAGCCGCTCCCGGTGGCTCGGCCAGGTCTTGCGGATCAGCAGCTCGATCTCGCGATTCACCCCCACCAGGTAATTCACGCACCGGCGATGCACCTCCCGCGAGGTGATCGGGCGCTCGAGTTCAAACACCGTCATCAGTGCCGCGGAGGCATTGTCGATTTCCGCGCTGTCGCGCATCACCGTGGTGAGCATCGTATCCTTGTAGAGACGCTGCATCATGTGGGTGATGGCCACATGGGCGCTTTTACCCTCGTCCATGTCGTTGGCCACGATCTTCAGGAACCGGAACCGCGTTTCCATGCCGAGCTCCGTGAGCTTTTCCATCGTCTCGCGCAGCATCGTGAAGAAATGCGCGGTGGACGCGAAATCCAGCGTCGCCGGCCGCACCGGCACGATCATGGCGTTGGCCGCCCGCAGGACCGAGAGCGAGATCATGCCGAGGGCCGGCGGCGGGTCGATGATCACCACATCGAACCGCTCCCCGAGCGCCTCCAACCCGGAGCGCAGCCGCTCCAGCGCCCGCGGATTGGAGGGCAGGCGCGCCGCCAGCTGATATTCCACGTTGTAGAGGTCCAGATTGGCAGGGATGATGTGCAACTGGTCCCAGTAGGTTTCCCGCACCGCATAATCGAGCGAGGCGCGCTCGCCGGCCAGGTACGGCGCCAGGGTCTGATCCGGATGGACGTCGTAATCGGGGTGGAAACCGAACAGCGCCGTCAGGCTCGCCTGCGGATCGCAGTCCACCACGCACACCCGATAGCCCTGCAGGGCGAGGTATTGCGAGATATGGGCGGCGAGGGTGCTTTTCCCGACGCCGCCCTTGAAGCTCTGGATGGCCAGATGCACCGGCGCATCCACCGCCGGGTCGCGCCACGGCCGGGTGCCGAACTCCTCCCGCATCCGGTTCAGGTCCACGAGCGTGTACCCGGAGCGCCGCCCGCGTGCGTCCCGGGGCGGCTCCGGCAGGCGCCCGGCACGCTCAGCGGCGCGGATCGAGCCCGCCTTGCGTCCCACCAGACTCGCGGCCTCCGCGGGGGCGAACCGCCGTTTCAGGCGCTTCGTATGATCGGGTTCAAACACGCGGTTTCGCAGGGATTGGATGACCTCGTAGGATTGTTCCTCGATATCCGCGACCTCGCGTACCCCGACGATGTCCTGCGGAGCGGGAGAGGGCGTCGGTGTTTTCGCGGATTGTGCCATCGGGACTCCTTGCATACCGGGAAATGCAGAATATACTCGGTGATTAGCGGAAGTATGACAGAAAACCACGCATTTGCAATAAACCGGCCTGGGTAATAGACTCAAGCGGCAAACACGGCACCTACGTGCATAGTGTGCTAACACGTTGGCCACCGGTGGGGCAGGGGAGGGCGGTGTCCTGCATTGCCGGCGGCTTCACTTAATATAGGGTGGACGGATTTGTGCGTGGTATCTACGTCTCCAGCGGCGCAACGGTGTTGTCTTTGTTTGAAGAGAACAACACATATTGTCAGTGCTGTAATCGCTATCAGAACAATGGGTTGCGATTAATGCCGGGGACGGATTTGTGAACTGTGGTCCGATTTGTGCCGTGAAGAGGGCGGATTTGTGAATGGAGTAGGGGACGGATTTGTGCGGTCCAGGGGACGGATATGGGGGCGGGGGACAAAATTGTGAGCACTTCCGGGGACGGATTTGTGACGACACCGAGGTCCCGATTGAACGCCGGCAGCGATGAAGCCGTGTCCTCGATTCCCACCAGTGCGCCGCTGCGCGAGCTCCTGAAGGCGACCCCGCTCATCCAGGCGAAACAGAATCTGACCCTGCAGCAGCGCAAGATGTACAACATCCTGCTCTACCGTGCTTACCCCCGCCTGGGCATCGACCCGATCCACACCCTGCGGGTGAGCCAACTCTGCAAGGATCTCGAGTACCGAAGCCGCAACATCCGTGAGATCAAGGAGGACTTCGAGGCCCTGAAAAACACCCGGGTCGAGGCCAATATCTTCGGGCGGGACGGCACCTGGAAGGAGTGGGAGGCCTTCGAGGCGCTGGCCTATGCACGGGTCACCGCGGATGGAGTCTGTCAGTACGCGTTTCCCCCGAACCTGATCCCGCGGATCAAAAACCCCCGTCTCTACGCCCGGCTCAAGCTGAGCGTCTCCAACGCCTTTGGCAGCCGCCACGCCCACTCCGCGTGGGAATATTTCGTCGACGCACTCGATACCCGGCGCAAGGAACGGCTGCAGGTCGTGATGTCCCTGGATGAACTCAAGGTGTTGCTGAATCTCTCTACGAGCGCCTACCCGCAGTTCCGGGATTTCTCCAAGCGCGTTCTGACGCCGATGGTCCGCGAGATCAACGCGTATTCCGATCTGGCGGTTTGCGTCGAGAAGATCCGGGAGGGGAGGGCGGTGCAAACCATTGGATTCGATGTCCAGCGCAAGGTGCCGCTTCTGGACCCACCCGCCGTCCAACTTGCCGATCCGCAGGCGCTCCCCCCGGAGGAGCCCGCGCTGGATGACACGATCCGCAAGCGGCTCGCACACTTCGGGTTCCGCGCCCGCTCGATCGAGCGCCTGGTGAGTCAGTATCCCAGCGACTACATCGCGGCGCACCTCGATATCGCCGAAGAGAAGGTACGCCGCGGCGCCATCCATACGTCGGTGACCGGGTTTATCGTCAAGGGGCTGGACCTGGACCTGCGCGGGGCAGGGACGACCCCGATCGAAGAGCAGCTCCAGCAACAGGTCCACGCCGCCAAGGCCACGGCCCTCCAGGCCGCGCAACAGGAGGCGATCGAACAGGCCGAAAGGGGAGGGCGGTTGCGCGCGCGCAATAGCGCACTTGAGGCGCGCCTAGCGGCTCTCACGGA
>NCBI01000071.1 GCA_002255365.1 Chromatiales bacterium 21-64-14 | reverse complement strand
TTAGACTATGGTTCCAACTCCATGACCGAGTGAGGGTTGGCGCCATGACGCGACGGATTCTACGGGATGGCCAGTGGGCCCGAATCCAAGATCTTCTCCGCGGCCCGGAGTGAGGCGGTAGATCGATAGTCGAGGCAAGAATCATCCAGAGGGATGACAGGAATGTCTCCGCGAAAACAATCCATCCGAATTTCCAGGCGAGTGCCGACCTGCGAAGGAGTACATAGAACAGGGGCGCATACGACAGTCCAACGACAATTGTAACCGCCCACTGGGTCGGACTTTCAGGGATCGTATAGCCGAACAGATGCCCACCATAGCCGCCGAGAACCAGATCTGTTAAGGCGTAGATGGGAACGAAAAGACAAAAGCCCATCAGGCCGCGAATTCCGGATGGTAGTTGTGCTCTATCCGGGGATGCCATATTCGCCTCCTCACGTACCCAGATGTCGCCTACACGTGATCGCGCAGCTGCCGCCACAGCGGGCCTGCGGCGCGCCACCCGGTTACCAACCATCATCCGATACTGAGGCCACGCGCCAACACACCTCCGCGACAGCCTCGCGCCAGGCTGGGGCTGCGTACGCCTCCGAATTGGATCTTTGACAAAAATGGCGCTAGATTGAGGAAAATCGATCCTCGCAGGAGCTTCCTGCATGGCGGATAAGAACCCAAAGGCACGGTGGACGCAACGATCCGCTCCGCCACCCACGCGCCACGCTCGCTCCACACAATACATTTCCCTATAGATAGGTCGGCGCCAACCGGATGGGCGGTTTAGTCCAACGCACATTTATCCACCATGCCGCGCACGCCGGATAAATGCTTATACGTTATACCCCTAATGTAACAACTAAGAGGATCATCGAATGACGGATGAATCCAAACCGCCCTTTCCACCTTTCGATCAAGACGCTGCGGTTAAGAAAGTTCGCCTGGCAGAAGATGCGTGGAACTCGAGAGATCCCGAAAAGGTTGCCCTCGCATATACCAGTGAGAGTCAGTGGCGCAACAGAAGCGACTTTATATCCGGCAGGCAGGAAATTGTCGCCTTCCTACGACGCAAGTGGAACAAGGAGCTGGACTACCGGCTAATCAAAGAGCTATGGATTGCCTCTGGTAACAGAATAGCGGTTCGGTTTGCGTATGAGTGGCACGATGACGCTGGGCATTGGTTCCGATCATACGGCAACGAGAATTGGGAATTTTCCGATTCCGGTCTCATGAAACGTCGCATAGCCAGCATCAATGATCTGCCAATCAAAGACTCGGAACGCAAATATCACTGGCCACTCGGTCGCCGTCCAGACGGCCACCCGAGCCTATCCGAACTTGGTTTTTGAACCAGCGGTGTATACAGGAGTGTCGCTACCTCGTGAAAGATTTTAAGAGCGAAGGGGACAGATTTATTTGGCGCGCATCTCGCGAGGTTGATTGCCCGGCTTGCCGAACTCAGGAACAAAAAGGAGTCGGGGTGAGCGCGGCGGGTCAACGTGATGCTGACCAGTGTGCAAGGATTGCCCAAGGACTTTAAGGATCCAGAAGGAGCGAAATTATGAGCGCTAACACGGAGTTTGATCTGATCGTGATCGGCGGCGGGACAGGTGGAAATGGTGTCGCCCGGATGGCCGCCAACGCTGGTTGGAAGGTCGCCAGCATCGACAGCCTGCCGTTCGGCGGCACCTGTGCGTTGCGCGGGTGCGATCCAAAAAAGATGCTAATCGCTGTAACTGAGGGGATTGAGTGGGCCCGCAACATGGACGGCAAGGGGCTGGAGGCACAGACCTCCGTCGACTGGCCGGATATGATCGCCTTCAAGCGCACGTTCACCGACGCGATGCCTGAACGCATTGAGGGCGGGCTGGAGAAGGCGGGTATCACCGTGTTGCATGGTGAGGCGCGCTTCACCGCGCGTAACAAGATCGAGGTAAACGGCGAGACCCTGTCCGCAAAGAACTTTCATATCGCCACCGGCGCTCGACCAATGACGCTGAAAATCCCCGGTGAGGAGTTACTCGCAACCAGTACTGATTTCCTCGAGTTGCCCGAACGGCCGGAAAGCATCGTGTTCGTTGGCGGCGGATTCATTGCGATGGAATTCGCCCACATCTCGAAGCGAGCGGGTGCGCGCGAAGTGACGGTTCTGGAAATGATGAATCGACCGCTGGGGAATTTCGATCCGGATCTCGTCGAAGTTCTCAGCGAAGCAACTGCGGATCTTGGCGTAGACCTGCGCACCGAGGCCAAAGTCCTCAGGATCGAGAAGAATGGTTCGGGTTTTACGGTGGCTTACGAGACACCGAAGGGGCCGCAAACCGTTCGTTGCGACCTGGTGGTTCATGCGACCGGGCGCGTACCCAATATTGACCATCTCAATCTCGAAGCTGCGGGCGTTGAGTATGGCCGGAAGGGCATCAAGGTCAGTTCCTTCATGCGCACCACCAACCCCGCCATCTTCGCCGCGGGCGATTGTGCGAACAGCGGCCCGAATCTTACGCCTGTTTCAGCTTACGAAGGTCGGATCGCGGGCAAGAACCTGCTTGCCGGTAAGGATGATCGTGAGGTGAACTACCCGCCGATCCCAAGCGTCGTCTTTACGCTTCCGCAGCTGGCATCGGTCGGGCTGTCCGAAGCTGCAGCGCGCGACAACGGATTGGATTTCGACACCCACTTCGAGAAGACGGCGAACTGGTATTCGTCGCTGCGTGTCGGCGCCAAGCACAGCGCCTACAAACTTCTGGTCGAAAAAGGGACCGGCAAGATCCTCGGCGCGCATTTGATAGGGCCGGGTGCTGAGGAACAGATCAACCTCTTCGCAATGGCGATGAACGCAGGCCTAAGCGCGAACAGGATCAAGGGCATCATATTCGCCTATCCCAGCTTTGCATCGGACATCAGTTCGATGGTTTAACAAGGTCTCATCTTGGGAACCTGTGAACAAGTAGCGGATAATGCCACCCCAGCTCACCTACAGACGTAAATTCGGCGAGAAACTCGAATGACCTCGCCCTGACCTTGATAGGCCGAGTCGCCCCAGCTCCGGGTCTCCTCCCCGTGCAACAGATCCGGCAGGCAGGTGGCATCGTGGACGTTGGCCGGGCTGGCGGCCACCGCATCGGGGTACTTCTCAAAGCCCGTCGTGCCCAGCGTCATTTGTTTGCTCATTCATGCCTCTGACCCGTTGGAATGTGCTTACCCTATGGATCATGGACTTTGCAGAGGTTCCTTAAGCTTCATTTCTACACCTTCCGTCGGTTGGGGTCTTTCCCGGATTTTAGATTGCCTCCACAGGGATCGGTCGCGCCATGCGCAGGCCTTTGACGTGATCGCGCTGCATCTCGGCAAGCTGGGCGCGCACGGCATCCTTCCAGTGGACCTCAGGCTCGTAACCGAGGAGCTTCAGGGCCCGGGCATTGCTGGCGGCGGTTTCCTCCAGCAGCAGGACGACGCTGCGGGTGATGAAGGGGTCCCACGGTGTCATGCGCGATACCGCTTCCATGCAGCGCGCGAAGGCGTAGGCCATTGGGAAGGAGACCGCGAAGTGCGGCAGCGGGCATCCGTAGCCTTCGCGCAGAAAGAAGCGGCGCGAACGCCTGCGGTCAAGGCAGGCTCAAGGGAAAATCATCCTGCCGAATGTAAAGCCGGATGTTCGTAAATTTCCTTGGTCGATTTGGCTCAATCCGGCGGATTTGGGAATTTACCGGTTACCTCCGCAGCCGCGCGATGTCGCAATGACAGATAGGCGGCCAGTAGCCCTAGCACGAGACCAGCCAGTACATCCACGACGACATGCTGGCGTGTGGCCAGCGTGGAATAGACGATGCCGGTGCACCACAGCCAGTTGCAGCTGAGTATCCACCGCGGTGCGCCAAAGCGGCGCAGCAAGTGGTGGATCCAGATCCCGGAGAAAACTGCCGTGGTGACATGCAGCGACGGGCAGGCATTGCCCGCGGCATCCATGTTCCTGAGAAAATCCACGTCGGGATACAGCGCCCAGTTGATATTGGCGGGGGGTACAACCGTGGGCCAGAAGTAGAAGACCAGCAGCCCTGCGAAACAGGTCATGGCCATGGCACTGCCATAGCGGTACAGCTCGCGCCGCGTCGCCAGCAATGCCGGGGGCAGCGAAACGTAGATCCACAGTGATACGTACAAGAGCAAGGCCTGAGGTTGAAACCCAATCAGGCGATCCAAAAAGGTGATGGGCATTACCGTTACCGGGTAGGCCGGGTGCCTGAGCAGATAGAAATAAGCGCCGAAAAATACGCCGATGAAAAGCGTCGTTCCAATACCCTTGAGATACGGATGCCTGGGCAATACCGCTGTAACCTGACGGTACCAGGGATTCTGTTGCCCATTTTCGTTCAAGGATTACTCACCATGGGAGGCGGCAATAGCTGCGGCGAATCACGAAACGGCGTGACGCAAGGTGACAAAACGTGGGTCAACTGCCGCAACGGCGGCCAGAACACTGGGGCGCACTTCAACAATTACAAGGGTGCCGTCGGGTGGGGGTACCGCATTGCCGCCATGCCCGGGCAGAATAGCACTCGTTTGCAGGCCTCGCAACGGCCTGGTTTGTGCATTGAAATTCGAAACTCGCCCGCGTAATAGTCCGCCGGACCGGGCGGCCTCCCCTACTCCGCCGCCCCGGCACCGATGAACTCAACGACGCTGTTGCCGAGAAAATTGGCGACCCACAAGTTCCCGGCCCCGTCGACGGCGACGCCGCGTGGTTCATTCAGGCCGCCGCCGGTGAACCCGGTGCTGGGTGAGAGCGGCGTACCGTCGCCCGCGAGTTCAGTAATGCTGTTTCCAACGAAGTTGGCTACCCATACGTCGCCCAAGTTATCCAGGGCAATCCCATCCGGTGCATTAAGTCCACCGCCGGTGAACGGGCTCCCCGGGACGGGCGTGCCGTCAGCCGCCAGTACGGTGACACCGGTGGTACCGATATTGACCACCCACACACGGCCCGAATGGTCAATGACCATTCTAAATGGCTGATTCAATCCTCCGCCAGTGTAGCCGCCGATGGGCGAGATCGGGGTGCCGTCGGAGGCAAGCTCAGTGATACTGTTCCCGGTGGCATTGGTCACCCACACGTGGTCCGCGCCGTCCACGGCAATGGCGATTGGCTGGTTCAATCCCCCACCGGTGAAACCGCCTGATGGCGACAACGGCGTGCCGTTAGAAGCCAGTTCGGTGACACTGTTACCGTTCCGATTGGTTACCCATACGTCGCCCGAGTGGTCAAAGGCAATGTTCGCAGGCCCGGCCAATCCACCCCCGACAAAACCAGTCACTGGCGAGATTGGCGTGCCATTCGCAGCCAGTTCGGTAACGGTGCCAGCCGCATGGTCGGCCGCCCACACGTGGCCCGACGGGTCCACGGCAATACCCGATGGCCCCTTCAATCCACCGCCGGAGAATCCAACGGAGGGCGATATGGCCGTTCCGCTGGGCGCCAGCTCAGTGACGCTGTCGCCGGCAAAGTTGGTCGCCCATACATTGCCGTTCCCGTCCACGGCAATATCATACGGCGCGTATAGGCCTCCGCCCGTGTATCGGAGCGCCAGCATCAGACTGTGCGCACCGATGGCAGGTGCCGGGCTGGTATAGGGTCCACCGGCCGCCAGCGCCAGCAACGCCCCGACGTTGTGTGCCGGGTTGCGGGCGATGTCCACCACCGCTTGCAGAGTGTCCACGGGCGCGGCGGCACCGCTCGGGGTCGCGTCCGCCATCAGATTCTGGCACGCGGGCGCGCTCGCGCTCGTCTGCACGCAGTTGGCGAGCGCATCCGCCAGGGCGTTGAATTTCGCCTCGGTGGTGGTCGCCGCGCCGTTGCTCGTGCCCTGGATCACATTGCCTGCGCCGCCCGTGGCGATGTCCACGAGGTCTCCGATCGGTGCCAGGGCCAGCGCCAGGTGCCGACCCGCCGAGTCCGAAAAGCTTCCCCCAGAGAAGAATCCACTCAGTGCGTAGCCGGTGGCGACCGTGGTCAATTCGTCGACGGTCACGCTCGCCGGAGGGGTCGCAGCGGAGAAGGCCGTGGCCAGTTCGATGTCGGGGTTGATCCCGTTCCCGCCATTCCCGCCATTCCCGCCGTCGGCCAGCACATAGAGCACCGTACCCCCGCCGGGGTTCGCATAGTTGATGGAGAAGCTGCCGCTGCTATCGGTAGTGGCACCGCCCAACATCGTAGGACTCGCACCGGGCGCGGTGCCGGCCTCGTAGAGCGTCACCGTCGCCGCGCTGACCGGTTGCGTGCCGCCCATCACCGTGCCGGATAGGTTCGCCGTCACGCTCGGAGAGCCAGAGGCGGAATTTGCCGCGCCGCTAGAATTGCAGCCCCCCAGCAACAGCGCGCACCCCAGCGACACAGTCCCAACCGCAATTAGGCCACGCAGCCCGCGGGATCCATATCGGGATCGAAATGGGATCATGTTGTCTAGCCTTGATGAGCGTGCCCGTAGCCGGCACCTTCGCGGAAAATCTACCATGGACGTAGCATGGTTGTCGCACCGCTGGGGTGGCTGAATACTGTTCGTTTCTTAACTGTCGCGGGTTATCGGGCGTGGCGAAAAAGCGCGGCGTGGTTGCCGCACCGACATCTATAGATCCGTGAAGGTTTTCTGTAGGATGTCCATTGATATTGCGATAGGGATGACCATGGCGAACACCAAAATGCCGGGGTGCGTGAAACTGTCGAAATCGGAATACTTCACCACGGCCGCGTCAAAATGCCGCGCCTTATCTACGCCGATCACCACGCCTGGATCGACTGTGACCAGGTATCCACGCGGGCACGCCGAACCATGCGCACACATGAGGACGTTGACTACAACGAACCGGACGCGATCAGAACGGACATAGGGATGAACCGCAAGCATCGCCTTGGACCCCCACGCCATCGCCACCGACGACCGCGTGCTCAAACGTCGTCGCGTAGCGACTCGTCTGGTAATCTCGACGCAGGGCCCTGGAAACTCACCATGCCAGTTCGGTCGCACCCACGCGTATCCGGATATTTGAAGCCGGTTTGCGCGACGACTCCGCGCGTCTGTCGGCGCGGCCTTGCGTTTAAGCTAATTACAGCGTCGCGGGATATTTGCGATGACTCTTGCACTGTCTCCCGCTGACCTGACGATCTTGAATAAGTTTTACTTCAACGTTGCACGTAGTCGCACCCCGCCAGGTCGCGTACGATAGTCGCTACGCCCCACCGACTCACATGGGACTCAGGCGCGCCCGCCGACCGAAATCCCCGCAGCCTCACTAAGCCGGCTACTCAGCCCCGGTAACCGAACAGACCGTGTTCTTTGATCAACGCCGCGGCCGGCTCCGGGACCATCGATTCCCAAGCCGGGTCCCCGTCGCGGATA
>NCBI01000070.1 GCA_002255365.1 Chromatiales bacterium 21-64-14 | reverse complement strand
ACCAGTTCTCTTGCATGCGTGCCGTCACCACTACCCCGGCGGAACGGTCGGGTGCGAATCTCGCTCGCTTCCCCAACCGCAGCGGCCTTCCTCGTTATTATGGCGAGTCGGCTTCCGCATTGGAGTTTTCGGGGCCTGCACGGTGTTCACTTCCGTTACGGCCCGCGTGCTGCGCTTCCCTCCTTACAGAGGGGTTTTCTTGAAGTGCTTCAGGCCATTCGTCGCCTCCTGGCCCGCTCCAAGTGCTTCCGGCCGGAGCGAGAGTGGCCGGGTGGGGATCACACCCACGGAACTTGTGCACCTTCGGCAAGGCACACACAACAATATCTCAGAACGAGTGTTGAAGAAGGCGATCTTGCATCGGAAAAATGCCTTGTTCTATCGAACCCTCGCCGGCGCCCACGTCGGTGACGTGTTCATGAGCCTGATCCACACCGCCGAGCTCAATCACATCGCTGCGTTCGACTATCTGGTGGCCCTACAGCGTCACGGTGACGAGGTCGCCGCACACCCCAGCGCCTGGATGCCCTGGAACTACCAGACCACGCTCGCCTCGCAAAACCCCGGTCCTGACCCCCCCGATTAGCCGATCCGCGCGGTCGCCGAGCGCTTTACGCACCCCTGCCGGAAGGACACGATCTTGATCACCGCAGACGCTGGCGGGAGCAATGGCTGGCGACTGCGGTTGTGGAAGTTGGAGTTGCAGAAATTCGCGGATCAAACCGGGCTGCGCATTTCGGTGTGCCATTTCCCGCCCGGCACGAGCAAATGGAACAAGATTGAGCACCGCCTCTTCTCCTTTATATCATCCAACTGGCGCGGCAAGCCCTTGCGTGACTATGAGACGATCGTCAATCTCATCGCCAGAACGACCACCGCGAAGGGCCTGACCGTCACGTGTAGACTGGACCGCCGGAAATATCCGACAGGGCGCAAAGTGAGCAATGCCGAGTGAAGCACGTCAAATTGACACGCAACAAGTTTCATGGCGAATGGAACTACGTCATACAGCCAAGAACGAAGTAGTTGTTACCTTTATTAATTAACGGGCCACTTACCCTAAAGTGGCCCCGATTAGGTGAGAATCAGAGGGTCAAAACTGGCCCCGATTGGGTGAGACGGAACAATTTGAGCTGCCACTAGGCCAATTCGCATACTGATTTTCGAGAATACGAATCAATTTCCATCAATAGTCGATTGTGACAACGATCGTGTCGCTATAGGCACCGGCATTGACGAACTGGCTTGGCGGCACACTGCCATAGATCGTTTGTTCAGCATTGCCAAACACCAGTAGCCCAGGATAGCTCCGTGTTTCCGTATCGCCAGTGCCATCGCCCCAGACCGTGACATGAGAAGCGGATGTGTAGAGATTGTAGTCCAGCGTCGAAGCCCCGGACGCCATCCGCCTCGGATAGAAATGATTGGCATTGCCCATGGAAAGGCTGACGGTAAAAGCTGGCAGGACATCTAATCCCAGTGCGCAGGCGACGGTCACGGTTCCTTCGGCGTCATCGCGTGTCGATGTCTGCGCATCGTAGTTCCCAAAATTCACACCGGTCACGGACACGGTGAGCGGGCTTAGTGCTGTACCGCAAGTGACAGCCGCGGCAGGACTTGCCGCGCCAAACGCGAAAACTCCGGCCACGATCAGGCGGGCCGCCAGCCGGCGGTAGATATTACGGCGCATGGTCATCATCGGCCTCGACGCGGCAGGTGACGGGCGGCAAGCGCGGAATTTCGTCAGTCTCGGATTGTGTCGGCGGCACGATCTTGAACCGGCACCAGTGTGTTTCCAAGGCGATCCTGGCCGACAGCGGCACGGTGAGATTTTCGATGAAAAGCTGGCCACCATGCCCGATGACCAGCGATTGTTTGCGTCCGTCGATCCGCACCTCTGTCCCGGCCATGGGGAACGACCCATCTTCCAGCCGCACGGTGACAAGCGCGGCATGCACATCCGTCGGCGAGAAGTCCACCGCGACGCCGCTGTGGCGGCGCGGCACGACGATACGATCTGGATCCGTTACCACAACACTCATCGGATAGTCCCGTGGTTCCACAGAGAGGCGATTTTCCTCATAGGCATTGAGATCGGGCACAAGTGCTTCGCCGTCCGGGCCTGAGCGCGCGATGGGCCGGTTCTCGCGATAGATTTCAACACCCGGTGTGCCGGTCTGCACAAGCGCGAAGGCGTCGTTGCTCGTGTGCGACGCATAAAGCGAACCATCCATGAGGATCAGCGCGCCCGACGCGCCAAGGCGGGCGGCCGTTTGGCCCCTGGCCGTGGCGACGCCGGCGTCCAGCCGTCCGTGGTCTTCGACCCAGGTGGCGTCCGCCTCCGCGGTTTCTGCATTTCCGGCGGAAACCTGGGCGCCGTAGCCCCATCCGCCATCGGGGTTGGCGGGGTGGGTCAGTGACGCCATTGTCGTTGTTGCGCTTGGCTGCCTGGAAACGGAACCCCCGAGATAGGTTCCACCGCCAAGCGGAATGCTGATGAACGCTTCCGCGGAATGGTTGCCACTCTGGACATCGTCAACGCCCGTCACGCCAAGATAAAGACCGCCGCCAAGCGACAGAGAATAAGACGCGGTGGCCAGTTGGGTGTGACCGCTGGCACGATCGCGCACCTCAATCCAGGAAAAGGCTAGTGAACCGTAGGCATCCATTGAAATGCCCATCCCTGCCTGCAAACGCTGGCGCGCTGGCGCGAGCGCATCGATGGAACCGACATCGGCATAATATTCTGACGTCTGCGTGTAAGATGCAAACAGGCTGATGGGGTGGGTTTCGCTTTGCATTGCGGTATATAGGAGGCTGCCGTTATTGCCATTCGCGTAGCTGCGGGCGAGCGATGCCTCGATGAGCCCATAAGGCGGGATCGCCAACACACCCCCACCGCCACCAAGCCAGACCCCTTGCGACGCTTCTATGTGACTCTCAAGGGTGAGAATGTCACTCAGTCCATATCGCACGGTGGCCTCGCCGACGGCATTTGCATAATCGAAGCTGCGCACTCCATAGCCGCGACGCAATGCGCCGAAATCGAACGAATAATCGAACAAGCCGGGCGTCAGAAGCTGCGGAGCGGTATAGTAGGGGACGCTTTGTGTAAATTCCCGGCCGAGTTCGTCGCGCATGACGACATCTGCGGTGCCGCCGCCGGTGACGACCGGCAGGTTGCGGATTGCAAAAGGGCCGGGTTGTACCAGCGTCTCGAGAACCTTCGCCGCGTCGATGAAGACATCCACACTGGTGGGCACTGTCGTCTGTCCGAAGAATTGCGGCAGAGGTTGGGTGACGAGGTTGGGTTCGAGCGAGAAGTCGGTGCCCACATGAAGTCCAGCGAAGCGCACCGGCCGTGACCAAATCAGCCCTCCCGATACCACATCGCCGACGAGCCACTGCCGCAGCGAATCCTGGTCGTCGATTTCAAGCGTGGTGTCGAGACGGGTGAACTGGTTCTGTCCACCACCGGCGGTCCCGAAAGCCGTCCCGGTCAGCGTTCCCCAGGGCGTGAAACCTGTGGTCTGCAGCGACAGGCCAGTCGACGAGGCGCCACCTCGGTCCACCGCCGTGGCGACACTGTCGTAATCGAGAATGAGCCCCGTACCGGCGCTGGCCCGGTGGAATGCGGCTCTGGGCGGCTGCATATCGACGATCTGCGGAACGAGCCGCACGTTTGCCGTTTCGATACGCAGAATTTGATTGGCCTCATCGAGGGTTGCGGTCAGGCGTGGCAGGTTAGATAAATCGACGAGGCCATCGGCGCCAACCTCCCGTGCACGGTAACGGATGCCAATCTCGGTGAGTTCACTCGGCGCAATCAGTAGCTTGCCGTTCTGTTCCGTGGCCTCCGCGACAAGCTTGCGATCGTGGCCGTTGATCCACACCTCTAGCAGCAAATGGCGCGTGGCGCTCGCCAGCTGCGCTCCATATGCTGTTTCCACGCCCACCAGAATGAAGATCAGAGCCAGCGCGATCCCGGCGAGACGCACAGTTGTTCACCGGTGGACAACAACCGCATAGTCGATTTTCGTGCCGGTGCTTTCCTCGACTCCCTGAATATGAAGGTTTGTGCCGGGTGTGACATGGGGTTCGGAAACGGTCCATTCATGCGTTGCACCGGGCAACACATAATAGAAGGATGCGGGCTCGATTGTCGTATCGTGTCCATCGGGCGCGACGACATGAAGACCGGCCAGCTTGACATGTCGGTCGCCGCGATTGCTCACCCGCAGCACCAGATTGCTTCCGGATGTCGTTGCGGTCCAGGCGAGCAGCCTCGGCGTTGTCTGTGCGCCGCCGACAAACACGGGAAGCCGGAATTGCAGCAAAACCCGCACACGTCCTTTCGCCTGCTCGGCCGGGTTGGGCAGTTCGCTCACCACAAGGCGATAGGCCCGTTCTCGGGGTCCTGTCGGCTTGGCCGTCACCCGTATCCGAACGATCTGTTTCTTGCCGGGCCCTAGGCGGATGATCGGCGGGCTGACTTGCAACGTCGTACTCGGCGTGAGCACATCCTTGCCGTCGCTTTGCTGCCAGTGAAACGCCTCGACCTGCGCGACAATCGACTTGTCTCCACGATTTACTGTATTGAGGATGCCGGTGTTGTTAGCACCGAGATGAAGATTAATCGGTGAAACCTCGAGTGAATCCGCGACGGCTGCTTTCAGTGGCGCAATCGCAAAGATCGCCGCCATAGCTACGACGGATAGGCTCGCCTTATCGCGCATGTTGGCCTCCCCTCAATAGGTGAATGTGACATTGATCGTGTCGGAATAGACCCCACTGGGAACGTGCTGGTTGATGGGAATTTGTCCATAGACCGTGTGCGATTGTGCATCACCACTGCCAGTTCCGGGAACGACGGCCGTCGCCAGCGTCCCGTCTCCCCAAATCGTCGAATGGGCTCCACTGGTGTATAGGTGATAATGGAGCGCTTCGGCGCCACTGGTCATTTTGCGGGCGGCGACGGTTGCACCCACTCCGGCGCCCGCATTGAGCGCAATCGTGTAATCCTGTCCTTTAGAACAGGTCACAGATAAGGTGCTTGTTGCGGTGTCATGGCTCGCCTGCGAAGCATCGTAATCGCCGAAATTGAGATCGGTCGACGTTACGGTACACACCGCCAATACATTGGCGTTCACGTTGAATGTGGATGTTGTTGTCGCGGCGACGCTCTTGGAAGAACCCGCAATGAGCAACGCAAGAGCCGCTGCGAGGCACAAAACATTTTCGATGTGAGCGTTTTTTGGCGTCATCTGGCACCTCTCAAGGATTAACCGGTGAGGGGCAGGCAATGAACTCGCTCGGTACTGGGCTACCCAAAATATCAGATATACAAAAATACGCTTATACCACTCTTCGATCAAGACAAATTTGTCATTGAGCTTGAGCCATAGCTAACGAAACCCGTCTGGGATGGGAAAATACGGGGATTTTGATCTGACGAGCGTCTGACGATCAGACGAACCGAGAGTGGCCGACTTGAAAAGGAGCGTGCATGAGAGCAATCAGACGGGCGCGGGTAGCCGAGAACCGTCTGATTTTTCGGGGGTCAGATAGGTGCGGTTCTCCCATCCGTCGTGCACACCAGCACCGTCTTGTCTGCGCGGCACGGCTCGGTGACGAGCATCTTGGGCGTATACGAAAGCGCTTCGAACAGAGGCAACTCGATAAGGCGCGTCATTGAAAAATAACGCCTCTGTTCAATTCCGAGTGGGTACCCATCATGGATAGAATACCGCCAGAGGACCTGATGAGGAGTGGCGGTCATGGCGGAAGCGAAGCTGTTCGAGATGGCCTTGGGGATTGAAGCACCCTGGTATGTGCGGGATATGGCCTTCGACGCCAAGGCCCGGACGTTGACGATTGCCGTGGACTTTACCCCTGGCAGCCGGTTTGGTCATCCCGAGGTGGCCGGAGAACACCCCGTCCATTCGAAGGTGACGCGCATCTAAGCTCCGGCGGCGCTGCCTTTAATGAATGATAACGTCCTTTATATTGCGTGACGGGGTCGAAGTAAAGCGCGCTCCACGGTTTGAATCACGTCGGTTCGAAGAAGTCCTCATCGAGCTTCTTCAAGTGAATAATCTCCTCGTCCCGGCACCCGACGTTATAGCGGATCATCAGACGCCCGAGGTGAGGTCCGTCGATCAAAACAATACGTAACCCCAGTCCACGGGCGGTTTCGGTTGCCGCTGTGCTAAACGTTGAGGTGGTCACGAAGATGCCCTTGTGAGCCCTCTTCAAGCTCAGAGCGCCGTAAAAGTCTCGGATGGCACCTGCAGCGACATTGTTGCCTTCGCCGTAGCGTTTGGCCTGAACATAAATCTGATCGACGCCAAGGGGATCTTGGTCGATTACACCGTCCACGCCGTTATCGCCACTCTGACCAATCGCGCGCCCAGCTTCCTCAGAGGTGCCACCGTAGCCCATGGCGATCAGAAGTTGGACAATCAGCTTCTCGAAAAATGCAGGGGTCCCGTTTCGGACTCGATCCAGCAGCTCGGCGGAAAGCGCCCCGATGATGGCACCATGGGCGCGGCGCAGAGCTTCGTCCGGGGTCGATTCGGTCTCTTCTACCTGCCCCTGCAATGTGGGTGCATTTACTACATCTTCGTCGACTTCCTTGCTCTTGAAGTTTTGGAACTCTTCAAATTGCGCAAGATATGCGTTGTCGATAGTCGCGGTCTTATTAGCCAAGGCGGCGAGCCCTCGGTCGGTAATTTTGTAGCGCCCGCGACCCGTGATCTCGACGAGGCCCCCCTGCTTCAGGTAGCTCTTCGCCCAGTTAACGCGATTGGCAAACCGGGTCTGTTTTCCGCTCGGCAGAATCATGCCGCGCTCTTCGGCGGTTAAGCCGAGCTTATTGGCAAGCAGTTCGACCACGTCGCTGATCCGCGCCTCTCCAGACGAGGCGCATTCGAGAACCGGTCGCATGAGAGTTTGGTAGTCTGGAATCATTGATTGCCCTTCTCCTTCCTCACCCGACGTTCACCGGCATCAACGTCATGGTGTCATTGCCAAAGATATCGATTGCCTTTACCGCAACCGTATACCGCCTCGGACGCTCATACGTGTGCGGAGCTGTCATCAGCTCCAGCGCCCGGTACTGCCGGGTCCGGAACCTCTGCCACTCGTTCTCGAAGTCGCCTTCAGGCGCTCGCGCAGCGACGTTGAGGCGACGGGAATCCTTGAGCAGCGTCCAGCGCATGTCCTTTAAGGCGGGATCGCGCTTCTGCATAGACATAGCGCTCGCACAGGCCCATGACCCGATGCAGGCTCACCCCTGTGAGGCGCGAGACGGCCCTATTGATTCGGCCCTTAAACAGTATAAAGCGGCGTACTTGACGCGTGGATCGCGGAAGTAGGCTTTGACGCGCTCGGGTTCGCTACCGATCACCGCCATGTGTTCTTCCGTGGCGGCACGAAGTT
>NCBI01000069.1 GCA_002255365.1 Chromatiales bacterium 21-64-14 | reverse complement strand
TGCAGAATGAGGGCCTGATTGTAAATCCAGGCCGGAACCAGTCCGGACCGTGTCTGCCAGACGGGGGGGCGACGGCAATCGGTGTCTTTGATCATGTGTCACCCATGCCAGCGTCACGATGATATAATCCCACCCGTGTTCTCCTGCTCAATGCCAGACCTCATGCCACGCATTCACTTATACGCCGATTCCAATCTCCCTGAAAGCGGACCTTTTTTGCTTCCTGCCGGGCCCAGCCACCATTTGCTCAAGGTGTTGCGCGCCCGAAATGAGCAGCCGCTTACCTTGTTTAATGGGGATGGCGCTGTTTATCACGCCACTCTGGTCGGGGTGTCTTCAGGGGTGGCGTTGCTGGAGATTGCCGGGCGCCACTTGCAGGTGACGCTCTCGCCCTTGGCTATTCAGGTCTTTTTGCCCCTGACCCGGGGGGAGCGCTGGGATTGGAGTTTGCAGAAGGCGGTAGAACTCGGGGTGCGGCGGATTCAACCGGTGGCCTGCCGCCATGGGGTAGTGCAACTGAGTGAAGCGCGCGGGGGCAAGCGTCTGGCGCGCTGGCGGGACATCATCATTGCCGCCTGTGAGCAAAGTGGCGCCACGACCATTCCTGAGCTGGCCCCGCCGGTCGCTTTGGAGGCGGCATGGGGCGCCGTGCGGGGAGCCGCTTTTGTGCTGGATCCGGGGGAGGGCGAGCGATTTGCTGGCATCGCCCCTCCGGGGCCGGAAATTACCCTGCTCAGTGGCCCTGAGGGTGGGTTGGCAGCGGAGGAGGTGGCCGCCGCGCGGGTCCACGGTTTTCGCTTGTTGCGCATGGGACCACGCATCCTGCGCGCGGAGACCGCCGCCATCGCCGCCATCGCCGTCGCCCAGGCGTTGTGGGGCGATCTTTGAGTCGCCCCCGTCAGATCCAGCCTGTCTTCTTGAAATGTCGATAAAGATAAATGGCGCAACTGGCCATGATGAGCAACGCCAGCGGGTAACCGAACTTCCAGTGTAATTCCGGCATGTACTTAAAGTTCATGCCCCAGATGCCCGTAAAAATGGTGGTGAGCACCAGGATGGCACCCCAGGCGGCGAGCTTTTTGTTGACTTCCCCGTGGTCAATGGTGATGAGGGAGAGATTCACCTGAATGGCGGTGGAAATGGTGTCGCGCATGGAGTCCAACTGGCTGTTGAGCAGCATGATGTGATCATGGACATCGCGGAAGTAGTTTTCGGCATCGCCCACCAGCGCCGGAACCCGACCCCCGTAGAGTTTGCTGAAACCATCGGCCAGGGGCAGGAGGGCGTGACGCAGCACGTTGACCTTGTATTTAATCTCGTAGAGCCGCTCCATGTTTTTGCGGGTTTCCTGATTATGAAACATGGCGGTTTCCAGTTGTTCCAGTTCATCATCCAGGGCATCTACCATGGGGAAGAAGAGATCCACAACGGCGTCCGAAAGGGCATACATCACATAGACAGAGCCATATTTGAGCAGATGCGGTTCCCGTTCCGCGCGCTCGCGCACCCCCAGTAAGGTCTGTTCGCAGTTCTGGCGTACCGAAAGCACGAAATCGGGTCCGACAAAAATGCTGATCTGACCGATATGCACCTTCCCGCCATGGTAGGCAGGCACTTGCAGGTAGACAAAAAGGTGCTCGTCATACTCCTCGACTTTGGGCCGCTGTATCCCGTTAAGGACATCCTCTACAGCCAGTTCATGCAGCCCGAACTGCTCCTGCATGGCGCGCAATTCTTCTTCGCTGGCGTCTTGCAGCGCCACCCAGACAAAGTTATCGGGCTGGTGTAAGTGCGCTGAAATCTCTTCGAGAGGAATATCCGCTTGTTTGCGGCCATCGTTATACACTACGCAGTTGATGAGCATCCGTTCAGTCCTCAGATGGGAATGATCCGCCTTAAAAAACAGGCCGGAGATATAAGCCCTGTTTTCATGATACTACGCATCAGACCTGAGGTTACACCCGTGCCCCGCACAGGTAGGCTCCCTGCCGGAATAGTCAGTTCGCGGTGGTTGACAGGGCGGGCGGCAGGATAGAACATCGAAGCTGATTAATTTTGGGAATCTCAGCATGGAAATTTTATTGGCGAATCCGCGTGGATTTTGCGCCGGAGTCAATCGCGCGATCCAGATCGTCGATCGTGCGTTGGAGCTTTTTGGCGCGCCCATCTATGTGCGGCATGAGGTCGTTCACAACCGTCATGTCGTCGAAGATCTGCGCGCCCGTGGCGCCATTTTTGTCGAAGAGCTGGATGAAGTGCCGGACGCGGCGACGGTGATCTTCAGCGCCCATGGCGTGCCCATCATGGTCCGCCAGAATGCGGCGGCAAGAGGGCTGAGCGTCTTTGATGCCACCTGCCCACTGGTGACCAAGGTGCATATGGAGGTCAAGAAATACAGTCGGGACGGTATGGAGATGGTGCTCATTGGTCACGCCGGACATCCGGAGGTGGAGGGCACCATGGGGCAGGTCGCGGAAGGCATGATGTATCTGGTTTCCAATGTCGCCGATGTGGCGGTTCTGGCGCCCCGCAACCCGGAGCGGCTCGCTTACATTACTCAGACGACCTTGAGCATGGACGACACCGCTGAAGTGATTCTTGCCCTGCGTGCACGCTTCCCGCTGATTGAAGGGCCGAAGAAAGACGATATTTGCTATGCGACCCAGAACCGGCAGGATGCGGTGAAGTTGCTGGCGCCCGGCGTCGATATTCTGCTGGTGGTGGGCGCCCCGAACAGCTCCAACTCCAGCCGCTTGGCGGAATTGGGTACTCGGCTGGGGACACCGACGCATCTTATTGAGGATGCGCAACAGCTGCGCCGTGAATGGTTTGACGGTGTGGAGAAAATCGGCATCAGTGCCGGAGCGTCGGCACCGGAAAGCCTGGTACAGGAGATTATCGACACCCTCCAGAGCTGGGGCGCGCAGATTCCGAAAGAGACGCCTGGTGTAGAGGAGAAAGTCACCTTCAGTCTGCCCTTGGCACTGGTGCAGGCGCAGACGCGGCGGGAAAACGCCTCCTGACACTGGTTGTCCCGCTTCCGGGCGAACTGGTGTACGTTAGCGCCGATCCGGGAGCGGGTCCGTTGTCTCTGCTCCAGTGATCTCATCAGCCTGAAGGAGGCGCGGGGCCAGTTCCACGGGTTCTATGGCGGGCATTTCTTTGTTATCCGGCGCGGCCTTGAGGTCGCGGAATTTGCGCGCCGAGATCAGCACACGGCCCTCCAGTGATCCGGTCGCTTTGTTGTAAGCTTCTACCGCCTGGCCCAACCCCTTGCCTACCCGCGTCCAGTGACCCGCCAACGTGCTCAGGCGATCATAGAGTTCTTTGCCAAGATCACTGATCGCCCGGGCGTTCTCGGCCAAGGACTCCTGCCGCCAGCCATAGGCCACCGCGCGCAGCAGGGCGATGAGGGTGGTGGGGCTGGCCACGATCACCTTCTGCTCCACCCCGTATTCGATGAGTGAAGGGTCTTCCTGGAGGGCGGCGCTGAAAAACACCTCGCCGGGCACAAATAGAACAACGAACTCCGGAGTCGGCTGAAACTGTTCCCAGTAGGATTTTTTGCTGAGTTGGGTCATGTGGGTGCGTAATTCGCTGGCATGCTTGTGCAGGAAATGGGCACGCTTTTGTTCATCTTCCGTTTCCATGGCCTCCAGGTAGGCATTCAGAGGCGCCTTGGCATCGACGACGATGCGCTTGCCGCCGGGCAGTCGTACCACGAGATCGGGGCGCTGCTGGCCATTATCGGTGGCAACGCTCTCCTGCTCAGTGAAGTCGCAATAAGCCAGCATGCCGGCCATTTCGACGACGCGCTTGAGCTGCATTTCGCCCCAGCGACCCCGGGCGGCGGGCTGGCGCAGCGCCTTCACCAGCGCGGCGGTCTCCTGATGCAGGCGCGGCAGGTGGTCTTGTACGAGACCGCGAATTTGCTCATTGAGGGCGCTGTAGGCATCGACGCGGGTTTTTTCCATGGCGTCGATGCGGGTGCCCACTTTCTCCAGAGACTCACGGATAGGCTCCACCAGTTGTCCCACGGCCTTCTGGCGGCCCTCCCAATCGGTCTTCGCGTTTTCCTGGAAACGCTCCAGATTCTCCCGCGCCAATTCGAGGAAGGACTGGTTGTTGCGGCGCAGGGCTTCGGCGGAAAGGGACTGGAAGGCATCGCCGAGACGTTGGCGGGCGTCTTCCAGGAGTGCCAGTTTTTCGTTGCCGCGCAGGCGTTCCTGCTCCAGCCGTTCACCGAGTTCCGCCAACTGGCCCTGGAGTGCGGCCAACTCTGTTTGCAGGCGAACGGCATGGTTGCGTTCCGTCACTAAGGTGTTTTCAAGGATGGGGACGCGGCGGCTTTCTGCTTCCGCGCTGGCCCTGTGTTCACTTTCATGGCGGAGGATTTCCTGCTGTTCCTGGGCCTGTTGCCGCAGCGCAGTTATTTCACGCTGCAGGCTGTCCATCTGAGCGGCAGTGGCTTGCTTGCCTTCCCGAAGGGCCTCGCTGATATCGTGTTGGCGCTGGATCATGCTGCGCGCTATCAGTCCAGCCGCAAGCAGTCCGAGCATCATGCCGACGATGAGATACAACAGATTTTCCCAGATCAAAAGCCGGTCCTGAATGTAGGGGAACTGTTTTGAGAATACGCGAAGCGGGGCATCAAAGCGATGGCCCACAAACAGTGGGCAAAAACGGAGCCAGGATGCCGGGCGTAGCGGGTACTCGCGCACCGCGGTTTCAGGACTCCAGGTGCGAGGTACAGTTGGGACAGCGTGTCGCGGCCAAGGGAATGGCAGAGGCACAGAAAGGGCAGGTTTTGGTGGTCACGGCGGCAGCGGGTTTGGGGTAGAGTTTGTTGATGACCCGCACAATGGAAAAAATAACCAGCGCAATGATAAAAAAGCTGATCAGTGAAGTGATAAAGAGGCCGTAATTCACGGTCACGGCCCCCGCCTTCCTGGCGGCCTCCAGAGTCAGGTAGGGGCCGGGAACGGCGCCATTCTTTAACACGATATAGAGGTTTGAAAAATCGACTTTGTTGAGCAACATACCGATAGGTGGCATGATCAGGTTGCTGACTAATGAAGTCACAATGGCGGAAAATGCCGTGCCAATAACAAAGGCTACGGCTAAATCAATGATATTGCCGCGTTGCAAAAATATCTTGAAATCTTTGACGAACGCTTTGAGCATGGTAATCACCTTTGATGAGGGTCGACTATTTCCGTGGCCAGTTGCGTAAAACCCCATTGTCCTCAGCATAACCAATGCGCCTAAATTTGAAAATAACCATCACTTATGAAACGTCATTGATTAACGTCGGCAGAATTGATTGATGGCGCTTTTGCTGTTGTCCATCTGCTGGTGGCCAGACGCTGCGGCGCAGGCCCTTCGGCCATTTTGACAAGTAATAGCCCACCCCTGAGTCAGATCAAAAAAATGTGCCGCCTGAGCTGCTGGGAATGCATAAGCACCGCTTTGGAGAAGCGGCGCCAGGGCATGGAAATAACGGCTCTCTTCCTGTGCCCATTGGGAAACGGCTTGCCAGCAGGTGGCCTGTTCGTTTGTGGGCATTTGCGCACAACCCGTCGCGTTGCTGCGCGCATGATCCAGCGCCTGCTGCCAGTTGGGGCAGAATTGTTGTGCAGCCTCAGCGCGCTGGGCGGCGACGGCGGCGAGCCGTTGCTGCGCAATCTCGCTATTGCGATTGGCCAAAGCGGTACCGCGCGCGGCAGCGCTGGCGGTGGCGTTTGATGAGGAAGAAGGTGGCAGGGAAGCGCAGCCCGATAGGGTAAGCGCGAACAAGAGGAAAAGAATTTTTGCGGGCATGATCTAAGACTCTCGGGTAGTTGGTCTTCGCCCGTTATATATCACAAGTTGGCGATATTGCAGAGCCCAGCGCTCAGCGACGCTTAAATCGCTCGGTGAGATGCAGTCTCTGAAGCAGACACCTTACCCCTCCAACGCTCCTTCCACCCCTCAAGGAGTACATAGAATGCCGGCGTCACATAGAGCGTCAGGAACTGCGAGACGATGATGCCGCCCGCCACCGCCACGCCCAGCGGCACCCGCGACTCAGCACCCGCCCCGACGCCAATGGCGATAGGCAGAATACCCAGCACCGCGGCAAGGTTCGTCATCATGATAGGGCGGAAGCGGGTGACACAGGCGTCGACCATGGCATCGACGGCGCTGGCCCCTTCGCGGCGGCGGTGAATGGCAAAGTCCACCATGATGATGCCGTTCTTTTTGACCAGCCCCACCAGCATGATGATGCCGACGAAGCTGAACAGATCGAGTTCCTGATGGAATATCCAGAGGGCCAGCAAGGCGCCAAAACCGGCCAGGGGCAGGGCAGTGAGGATGGTCAGGGGATGGATGAAATCTTCATAGAGAATGGCCAGAATGGCGTAGATCAGTGCTACCGTCGCCAGCAGCAGCATGGGCAGACTGCCCGTGGACTGGGAGAATGCCGCCGCGGACCCTCCGAATTCGCCCTGCACATCCGCAGGCAATATTTTTGCCGCCGTGTCCTGCACTGCCTGGGTGGCGCTTCCCAGGGAAACGCCGGGCGCCAGGTTAAAGGAGATGGTCACACTGGGCAGGCCGTTGTAGTGGCTGATGCTCAGGGGGCCGACACCATAGGCGAAGTGCGCCAGTGCGGCCAGAGGCACCAGCCCGGCACTGCCCGGCACGGTGATGGCGGCAAGCGCGCCGAGATTCGCCTGAAACTGCCGCGCCAGGTCGAGAATGACCTCATACTGGTTGGTGGAGGCATAGATAGTGCCCACCTGGGTGCCGCCGAAAGCAAAGTTCAGCGCCTGTTCGATGATTTCCGGGGTAACACCCAGCGCCTGCGCCCGCTGATGCAGGATGTGTACCTCGATCTCCGGATTGGCCAACTGCAGGTCACTGTTGACGGACTGCAGTCCGGGTACCTTGCGCAGGGCCGCTACCAGTTTGGGTGCCGCCGCGTTCAGGCTGTCCTGGTCTTCGCTCTGCAGAATATATTGATAATTGGACTGAGAGGAGACCGGCCCCATCTGGATAGCGGGCGGCAACTGGAAACTCGCCTGCACCCCGGCGAAATGGCTGACGGCCTGGCGCAATTCCGCAATGACCTGGGTTCCCGACGGCCGCTCACCCAACGGCTTGAGACGGATGATCAGCCGCCCGCTGTTGCCGGAACCGAAGGCACCGGCACCCTGCCCGGCGCTGGACATCACCGTCTGCACCGCCGCGTTGTGGCCGACCGCAGCAGCGATGGCCTGCTGGGTCTTTTCCAGTTGGGCAAAGGAAATACCCTGGGGATACTCCAGGTTGCCCATGATCATGCCGCTGTCTTCGGTGGGGATGAAGCCCTTGGGGAGGATGATGAAAAGCCCGATCATGGCCAGCAGACTCAGCAAGGCGCCGCCATATACCCAGCCGCGATGTCCAAGCATCGTCCGCAGGCTGCGTCCATACCAGTCACGCAGTCGGATGAAACCACGCTCGAAGCGGCTCTGTCCCTGGTGTTTCACCCGCAGATAGCGGGCGCAGAGCATGGG
>NCBI01000068.1 GCA_002255365.1 Chromatiales bacterium 21-64-14 | reverse complement strand
TGACCGGATGGGAGACGAGTGCATTCGTAGGATCGTTATCGAACGGGTGAAGATGTCATCGCGGTTGATCTGGGAGCGCACCCCAGAACCAATCTTCGGTGACAAGCTTCAACGTCGCATTTCCCGCAACGGACCGATCCCGATTGGAACTCGCGAGTTCCGGGATGACGATTACTGAGACAACGGGCCGCAAGCATGCTCACCCAGGCCCACCTCGACTAACGGCAATGCTTCAACTTTTTTTCATCAATACTTCTTCAATCTGGCCCACTCGGTCGCGCAAGGGCACACGAAAAGATGATCCAAGGACACCAGAAACTCACCGACCCAGGGCCTCCTGTACCGGGAGGTTCCCTTGAAAACGAAGTCCAACACCCGTTCGAGTCCGGCCACCGGACTCACAGACACCGCCGCATCGCGTATGATGGCACGCACGACGTCGCCGTTGCCAACCTGCGCCGGCTCTTCGGGCCGTCTACCGGACGCGATACTCGACGACCTGGTAAAGTTGCTGGCCGAATGCGCGGTCCGTGACCTGCTGGCTCAGCACTCAAAGGCTGGAGATCGGCCGGTAGAGGCCGGCCCCGGCCGTCGTGACTTGTTCACGCCTGCACAACCCGACGGGGCCGGGGCGCCCGCAGCGGGCCGCAGCCGCCCGGAAAGAGGGAACCGATCATGAGAATCGCTTTGTACGCACGGTACTCCACGGACATGCAGCGCGACGCGAGCATCCACGATCAATTCCGCAATTGCATGAGATTCATATCGACCCGGGTCGACTGGCACGTCGTCCGGCGCGATTTCGACGAGGGCATCAGCGGTTCGAAGTCGGATCGCCCAGGCTATCAGGAGCTGCTCGCCGCCGGGAAGCGCGACGAATATGACCTCATCGTCGTGGACGAGGTGTCGCGGCTGTGGCGCGATCAGGAAGAGCAATGGCGGGCGGTCAACCGGCTGCGCTACATCGGGGTCAACATCATCGGCGTGAGCGATGGAATCGACACCCGCCGCGAGGGGTTTGAGCTTCTGCTGGCGATCCACGGCGCGATCAACGAGAGCGAGCGAAAGAAGATCGCCTATCGCACCCATCGCGGCCTCACCGGACAGGCCGAAAAAGGCGCATCGTGCGGCGGCCGGTCATACGGTTATGGCAGCATCACAATCGAGGATCCGGTCCGGAAAGATCCGCACGGGCGCCCGCAGGTGCAGGAGTGCCGTAAGGTCATCGTCCCCGAAGAAGCCGCGGTTGTGCGGCACATCTTCCAGTGGTTCTCGGAGGGACAGAGCCCGTTCGCGATTGCGGATCGGCTCAACACCAAAGGGATCCCTGCACCCCGAGGCGGAAAATGGGCTCGCTCCGCGATCTACGGCGACCGACGTACCGGCGTCGGTATACTGAACAACGTACTCTACCGCGGGCTGATGGTCTGGAACCGCTCGAAGTGGGTCCGCAATCCGGACACTGGCCGTCGGAAGCGTGTGGAGCGAGATCAGTGCGAGTGGATCACGGTGGAACAGCCGGCGTTGCGGATCATCGACGACGATCTCTGGAGACGCGTGCAGGCCAGACTCCACCGCGGGGACAGGCGCGGGGTGGCGGTCAAAGCGGGCATCACCAGGGCCCGAAAATCCGGCGGTCGATATCCCCGGTACCTACTATCCGGGCTACTCCAATGCAGTGTCTGTGGCGGCAAGTATACCGTGGTGGATCGCTACCGTTACGGCTGCGCGACGCACAAGGAGCGCGGCAGTCACGCCTGCACGAATCACCTGAAGGTCTCACGAGCCCTCGCCGACAAGCTCCTGCTGCAAGGCCTTCGAGAGCAGCTGCTCACCCAGGAGCGGCTGCGCCTCTTCGAACGCGAAACCGCTCGTCTGATCGTGAAGGCGCAAAAGAACAGCGGGCCGGATACCATCGCCGTCAGAAGGCGGCTCAAGTCACTCGAGAAGGAGATCGCCAATCTCACCGGAGCAATTCGGGAGTTGGGGATCAGCCCCGCACTCAGGGACGAACTGCGCGCGGCCGAGCAGGAGAAGGAACGTATCGGAAACGAGCTGGATACCGCTGAGGCAGAAGTCCCGGACCTTCCCAAGGTGCTGCCGCTGGCGGCGCAGCGGTTTCGGGAACTGGTCTCGGATCTGGTGGCCACGCTGGCCCGCGATCTACCCCGGGCGCGGGCGCTGCTGGAGGAGTTGCTGCCCAACCCGATCCGCCTGATACCACAGACGGGAGGATGGCTGGAGGCGGAGGTCGGTACCGACCTCGACACCCTACTCCGAATCTCAGGTAAAAAACTACTTAAGAATCAAGAGTATCTAACGTTGGTAGCGGGGGCAGGATTCGAACCTGCGACCTTCGGGTTATGAGCCGGTAAAAAGCCCTTTATTTACAATATCCTATGTATGCATGTAGCTGTTCTGCGGCGCTTTTTCGTTCCGGTAGTTCCCATTGTTTTTGGTTAGTCACACATCTCAATGTCACCACAGTGTCACAGAAACGACCTTTCTGCCCAAACTAAAATTTGTCACACAACTGTCACACCAAGAAAATGGTCACCGTCCGCATTGGGCGCCAACGAGTCCTAACACCTCAGCCGCGCCGCGTCGCGTCGTCTACAACTTCCCCGAATATCACCCTCTTCGGCCCGATATTCCGCATTTGCATTACCACCAACCCACGTACCCTAACGGTATGCAACGGGCTGCAACCACACATTCCGAGCAGATCCTGCTGTCGCTCACGACCGTGGCAGAACTACTGGATGTCCCGAAATCCACGCTCTATGCGTGGATCCGAAAAAATGAAATCGCACCGCCCGTAAAACTCGGGAAACGCCTCTACTGGAAACGCGCCTATATCGACGCGTGGGTGGACCAACGGTTCGAGGGCAAAAAACCGCGGGGAAGACCAAGGAACACCCTGGAGACTCTTCCCCTATAGATCGCACCGATAATCGCTTTCGCCCAATGTGGCGAAAGCGATCCGAGGACCTGTCATGCGCAGAAGCGACGACACCCCCATCGACTGGCGCGAGAGCTGCGTCACTCCGCCACAAGCCGTCGATCTGGTGATTGGCGGCTTGGCCGCCGGCGAGATCGGCCTCTTCCTGAATTTCGCCGCCTACGGCCGGTCCTGGCTCGCCCTGTCGATCGCGGCAGCGGTCGCCGGGGGACTGCCGGTCGCCGCCGGACCCACCCACGCCGCTATCCCCGCCCCGAAACAAATCGGCTCCGTACTCCTCGCCAGCGCCTACGAAACCCCGCAACGCGTCCACCGGAGCATCTTCCTCTTTGCCCATTGGTTGCGTCAACAGTATGCCAGCGCCAAGCTCCCGGCCCCGGCCGGCTGGGACCCGAGGAATCTGGCAAGCCACCTTCGCGTTGTCGCCCTGCGCGTACCCCAACCCTTGATCGTTCCCGGACCCAAGCATGACGAATGGGTCATGGGCCCCGGGGAGACTTGGCTACGCCGGGCCGCCGACGGCGCCAGGCTCACCCTGCTCGATCCGATATGGCACGACTTCGATGAGCACGACCCGGTGGCCATGGCCGCCCTCGTCAATGTCCTGCATCACGTCGCCGACAAGACCGGGACTGCGTTCCTATTGACCCACCAAGCCGTATCCCCGTTGCCGCGCGGCCTCGCGCTGCTCGCCGAACGCTCGAGCTGGGTGTTCTCGCTGCATCCGATGACCCCGAAAACCGCCGAGCACTTCGCCATCCAGGAGCCGGAACGGCGCCGCTGGCTGCACTTGAGCGAGAACAAGGGACTGCTATCCACCCACCCCGACCGCTGGCTTTACCTCGACGCCAAAGGCGCGCTCGGTTACGCCAACCCCGCCGCCGCGAATTCCAAACCGGTCGCCGGCCAACTCCCCAGCCCCCCCAACTCCTAGCGCCGTGCGGCGTCCTCGCGCGTCTATCTATGGTTTTTGGTTGATTTTCTGGGGTAGCTGCGGTGCGGCCATAGGAGCACTCGCCTGGCGTCCACCCGACCGATTCTGGGCTCTCTGGGCGCTTCCGTTCCTATGGCGGTTCGCCGCGGATTTCCCGTATGACCCCGCTCGCCGCGGCGACTCCATCGTGCGACCGTGGTGGTTCCAGCCGCAGATCCTCTCGATCTTCGCCTACTACACCGCGGCCATCGCGCCCGCCGCCTGGACGCTGCGCGCCTACTGGCCCGCACTCCATCCCGCAACCGCCACTGCGATAGCCCTGACGCCCCCCCTGCTCCTGTCTCTCCCCTGGCTGTGGGCCGCCCGCCGTGGGGCACCCGGTTGCACCAGCGGGGCCGATTGCACCGGCGCAACCGGCTGCACCGAGGCAGACTGCCGCCCCGCAGGGGTTTGCCCCCCGTCAGGGGTCGGCTGCGCCGGGGCAACCCCTCGCCGGCCCGCCGCCTCCCGACGATATGCCGCCGCGATGGCGCTCACGGCCCTGCCGCCATTGGGCGCCATCGGCATGGCGTCCCCTTTGTTCGCCGCCGCCCCGGCATTCCCTGGATTCGGACTCGCAGGCATTCTATTGACCGCCACCGGGCTTACGGCGCTCGCAACCGGGCCGCGGCGCCTGCTTCTCCCGGCCGTTCCGTTGTTGGCCCTGCTGTCGCTCGTAGCCCATGTCTACGCCCCAGCGCGGCCCCGCCCGCCAGCCCAAATCCATGCGATCTCCACCCGGCTTGGCCGCAGTCCCACCGACCTCTCTTCCTGGCTGAACCGCAACCTGGCGCTGCGGACTCTCGTCCGACACACCCTGCACAGCACACCCTCCGGGTCCACCCTCCTTTTCCCGGAAGATGCCGCTGGGCCCTGGACCCGCTGGTCCTCCGTGTTCTGGAGAACAACCGCCGCCCTCGCACGAGCGCGCGGTGATACTGTCCTGCTCGGCGCCACACTCGCAGACCCTCACGGCGGGTTGCTCGACGCCCTCATCGGATTCGGCGCGCATCGGGTCGTCACCTCGGCGCGCCAGCCCATCCCGCTGGGTTCATGGATTCCGGCGGGCCGCCGTTCCTATCGCGCCGACTGGTCGCGATTCGGACCGACCACCATCGCCGGCCGCCGCGTCGCCGTGCTCGTCTGCTACGAACAACTCCTCATCTGGCCAGCCGCTTGGGCATTTCTCTCCCCACACCCACCCGGGTTGATTATCGCCGTCTCCAACCACGGATGGGCCACCCCCGGGATTCGTGAACCGCAGATTCAAGCGAACGCGGCGACGGCACTAGCCAGACTCTTCGGCGTGCCGGAGGTGTCTGCCGCCAATGGCCCCCGCCCTATCGCCGACGCCGGCTCACGAAAAGCCAGCGACTTGCATCCTGAGCAATGACTCTATCATGGCACGGCATGACCGCAGCACAGAAAACCAAAGTACCCAAGTCCGAAACACCCCCGGACCTGACGTCCCGCAGCTGTATCTTCGTGGGCCCGAACACCATCCAACCGGCAGATTCACGAATAGTTCGGGCTAGAGGCTAATGACCCGGACGAGATTTCCGAGGGCAGCGAAGTCGGACGGGTTGCGGGTATAGAGCGGCAAGCCGTTGGCCGCTGCGGTCGAGGCGATGAGGAGGTCCGCAAGGCGGGTGCGGGGCGCTTGGCCCGCCGCGCGCACGGCGGCGAAGGCGCGGCCGTACATGCGCGCGGCATCGGCGTCGAAGGGTAGGGGATCCCAGGTCGCCGCGGCCCATTGCAGGCGATCCTGGCGTCGGGCGCGTTCATCCGCATCGCGCGTGGCGTGCGGCCCGGCCGCGAGCTCGGCGAGCGTCACGGCGGAGATGGCGGATTCGTCCGGAAGCAGGGATGAGTCGAGCACGTCGTGGTCGATTACCACCGACGTATCCAGCAGGCCGCGGGTCGACTCAGCCATCGACGGATGGATCGATCACTGCGTCCAGATCGGCGCGAAAGCGTTCGGCGTCGATCCGGGGTGCCCGTGCGGCGGCCTCGGCGATGGTCGCCCGTGGCACATACCGGCGCGGCTGGATCGGCCGCAGTTCGGCAATGGGGACGCCGTTGCGGGTGACGATGATGGTCTCGCCCGCCTGCACGTCGCGTAACACCTTTGCGGAGGCATTGCGCAACTCTCGTTGATTGATGATCTTTTCCATGCCGCGAATGTAGCATATGTAGCACAATGTAGCAAATAAAACTGGCCGCAAGCGGGTGGGGTGAGGGGCGTCGAGAAAACGTTATGTAGTTACTGGGTATTCTGCTCGCTGCCTTGCTTTGGCGTACCCCTGCATCCGTTGCCGGCTGGTCCGGAAATGGCGGTGGCATATCGCTGCCGACTTCGCGAATCGGCGATCAGGCTTCGGGTTACCGACGGGCGGCGCCCGTTCGTGTTGGGTAGCGGCCCGAAACGGGCTACGATCGCAGGCAGCCCGATCGTTCGCGATGCCGAGGCGTTGTGCCATTCCATTCCCGCCTGTTGGAGAGCTAATAGCAGGCGGCAGACTCCAGGCAGAAAATCGGGTAGGCCAACCGCGCATTTGCTCGCGCTCTACACGCATTCGCGACCGTGCCGCATCGAGGGGGCGAGATCGCTGGTCCGGCCCGACGGCCACGAGGCTGGAATTGCGGTGGTGGCGGGGCGCCGGGTCTTGTGCCCCGAGGCCGTTTCCGTGTGGCCGTCGGTTCCCCGCAATCGGGTCTTAAGGCCTGCGCGGGCTTGTCGATTACCGGGAAGGGATATGGAAGCCATCTCGCCAACAGAGAGCGCCGATGGACGAACCGCGCCAGGGGGAACTCCCCATGCCGTTCCCGGACCTTTCCGGGGACATGCCGCTGTTGCCGGCCCGAATGGTCAACGAGTACGAATACTGCCCGCGACTCGCTTACCTCGAATGGGTACAGGGGGAGTGGGCGGATTCGGGTGATACGGTTGAGGGCCGCCATGCCCACCGCCGCGTGGACCGGCCAGGTGGACGGCTCCCCGAATCCGGCGGTGATCCGGACGAGCGTTTGCACGCCCGCTCCATCACGCTTTCCTCAAACCGCCTGAGTGAGCGATGCAGTAGGGTCGCCAGCAGCAGGAACCCGCCGAAGCGACTCCGGGGCGGCTCAATGCCGCTCCTGAGCGCCGTAGGAACCTCCGCCCTTCCCGCGCAAGCGGTGGCCGCAGGCCAAGGGCGGGGAGGATGTCAAGTGTTCGCCGCACTTGCCCCTGGACTTACGCAAGACCTGCCGCCGTACCGCACCCGTGCGCCGCGTGGGTCACGGTCCGCATCGGATCACCGGCCGCAACACACCAAGCGCGCACCCTATGTTCGTGTCGGGCGGGAATTGCGCCGCCGCGGTATGCGTCTGCCCGCGCCAGCCGTTATGCCAACCGGGGCGGTTCGATCGGGCACCGGCTTAGACCTTATTTCTCATCTTTACCGCCAACGGGCGTTTTCCGAAAAAACCTCCGGACCCGGTCCACGCGCCACCGATGGACTTGCACCCTCTACTCCTTGCCGGTCTCCCGGCGCACCCCACAGATTCCGCTGAGGAACCGGATGTCTTAACCGGTGTGGTGGTCGTGGCAGCTAAAGGCAGATCGTTGCGCGACAGCTCAACGGTATGACGGAAGCTCACCCCTTCTGCTTTCATCACCCAATCGATCACCGTGCCGCCGCTCTGGCAGGCCCTCAGGCAGTGCCACTGTCCGGGCTGATAACCAGCGACGGCTCCTTGTCATCGTGGAACGGACACAGCCTCGTCTACAGGCATATCGTCAGCAGTAGTGGTACAGTTACGCTACTTCGTGTGACTTTATTGTTTCGCGGGTCCTAAGTGACATTCCTGTTAAGGATACATCAACGCAACCAAAGGATCCGAGACGCCTCCAAGGGCAGCACGGCATCTGAATGATACGGAACGATGCGCGGCGTGTAGTCAGACGCCGCGTGCTCGGCAGTTACCGCCCCGGTATAGACATAGGCATTGGATCCACCTGTCAGGGTAGCGCCACGCTCCATTCGTCGACGCACCGGCGGATCACCGTCAGCGTAGAGTTCAACACGCACCGTGTCAGGATCCAGATCGTCCAGATACACCTGGACCGAGAAACGGTGCTCGCCTTCGGAAGTATCCACTGTAAGATTTCCGAACCGCAGCGCCGACCAATGTCGAACGAGCATCTCACGCCACTGCACCAACGCCTTACCCAAGGCGCCGCCGTCCTCCGCCCGTTCTCGGAAACGCCTAGCCAACGGCAAATAGTAGCGTTCCGTATATTCCCTCAGCATTCGATTGGTGGAAAACTGCGGGGTCAGCAGCGCCATGCTCTCACGCATGCGTGCCACCCAACCGCCCGGAATACCCTGTGTATCGCGCTCGTAAAATGTCGGGACGACCTCTTCCTCTAACAGCCGGTACAATGCTTGGCATTCCTCCCAGTCCCAGGCCGGATCGGCGCCATGCTCACATCCATCCCCCAGCGCCCAACCCACGGCCGGAGCATACGCCTCCGCCCACCAGCCATCCAACTCTGACAGATTCAAGCCCCCGTTCACCAGCACCTTCATGCCACTGGTACCGCTCGCCTCCCACGGACGGCGCGGCGTATTAATCCATAGGTCTATACCCTGCACCAGCTCCTCTGCTAACGCCAAGTCATAGTCGGCAAGGAAAATCACGCGCCCCTGGACGTCAGCGCGGTTCACGAACGCAGACCACTCACGAATCATGGCCTTTCCCTCCGTGTCTTGTGGGTGCGCCTTGCCCGCAATCACGAGCTGCACGGGTCGGTCACGACACACCAGCAGGCGCACCAACCGTTCCTGATCCTTGAGCAGGAGGTTGGGGCGCTTGTAGGCGGCAAAGCGACGCGCAAAACCCAGAGTGAGGCTATTTGGATCGAGCAGGTCAGCGCACGCCCGTACAGCCTCGCGTCCAAGGCCCTGCACCCCACGCTGTGCGG
>NCBI01000067.1 GCA_002255365.1 Chromatiales bacterium 21-64-14 | reverse complement strand
CTTCATGCGGCGCAGCTTCTCCAGTTCGGCATGGAGCCTCGTCTCATCGTCGGCCGGCGCGGCGTCCATCGCCTCGCCAAGCTCCCGGCGCAGCCGCACCGCGGACCACTGCGGGTCGGCGCGGATGCCGGCGTTGCGGCAGCGGGCCAGAAGATCGACACGCTCCTGCTCAAGCTGCGTGGAGGTGCGCCCCCCGGCCATCACGCGCTCTTCTTCTTCCTCAGAATGGACGACGATCTCGTCGAAGATTTCGCGCTCCTCGGTCCACTCGCGCGTCTTGCCACGGATATCCTCGGTGGAGCACGCGATCGACTGCACGCCCTTGCTGATCCGAAGCATCTTCGGATACTCGCGGAAGATGTGTGTCCGCGTCATCTCGCCGCTCTCGATTTTCGCCGCGATCGCACGCGACAGCACGCCCCCGCGCTGAAGAAACTGTTCCTGGGCGATCTCAGATTCCAAAGTCATAGCGGCTCCTGGGTTGAGAGAAAACGGAAACGGCCGCCCCAGCGCGAACCAGGGCGGCCGTCATCCTCACAAGGCGTCGGCGATCACGACTGCCCACTCCGGGCGAACCCAGAGGTAGCCGTAGACGATATCCAGACGAGTGCCGGTCTGGTCCGTGCCGACGATGTACTGGCGGACCATCCGCATCGACACCCCGTCGAACTGGTCACGGCCGGCCTGCACGTCAGGCGGGATTTCCAGGTCGGCGGTCGCCATCGTGACGGCCTCGGGGACGAACGCGATGTTCTTCCGGTAGGTCGCGGATGCCGGGCCGACGAGGCTGATCGTCGCGCTGTTGGCCGGCGAAGCGGTCACGGTCTGGTACTGCACCGCAGCCCCGCCAGCGCCCGGCGGGATCAGCGCCGGATAGATGCCGATCGAGGTTCCGCTGCTCGCCACCGGCCCGGTCACGACGAACTGGCGAAGCTGCCCGTAGTCCGCCTTGGTGATCCGGTTCACACCGTTCACCCCGGCAAAGGTGATGATATCGCCCTTCGCCAGCGTGCCGGTGATCGCGTTCGTGGCGATCGAGGTTCCGGACTGCCCGGCGCCCGAGACGGTGCCAGCGGAGAAGCTGCCGGAGGTGTGCTGAATGACGGTCTGATCCTTCATCCAGTCCAGGCCCAGCGCGTTCTTCATCGCGCCGCTGCGATACTGCTCGCTGATCTCGGTCGCGGGGTTGAACAGGCCCGACAGCGCGCCGGCGATCCGCGCGTCCGTGAACGGGTTGGTGACGACGCGGTGATTGAGCGTCGGCGCCGACTGCGTGTCCAGGATGGCGTTCGCGGTCAGGAAGGTGTTGATCGTCGGGGTGATGATCGCCCCGGCCGCCTCGTTGTCGATGTAGTTGCAGACGCCGCCCTCGGCGCCCGACATCACCGCAACGGCCACCTGGCCGGCGAGGTTGTTCACCGCCGGCGCGATGTAGCGTTCCGCGAAGTCGTCCACCGACAGCGTGAGGTCGATGGAGGGGAACGACATATCCACGCCCTGCTGGGTCGCGAGCGTCAGGGTGGTGAACTGCTCGCTGACATCCTGGAAGGATGCCGCGGCGCCCGTCCGCACCGTGAAATCGACCGGCAGGCGGATACGCAGGGACGAACCGATCTTCGCGCCTTCGCGGGCGTACTGGTCGTCGTACTGCGTATCCAAATTTCGCATGAAGGCGTTGGTGTTCTTCCAGAGACGAACCGCCTCCCGCGCGATCATTTGGATAGTCAAAAGTGAGTTGGCGATGACACATACTCCTGTAGGACTGTGAAAGAGTAAGTATCGGTCTCACCGCGAACGGTTCTTGACTTACTTACTCAATGACAACCCCGGCGGAATACTGGTCTAGTCGCTCGCCGATGGAAGTTAGTCTTAGCCGCGCGGCTCTACCCGAACCGGGAGGGTCTATTGACAGCGGACTGTTGGCTTGCTAGACCGCTCATATGAGCACCCGAAGCAAGACCAGCGTCCCTGGCATCTACCTCATCACCAACACGGTGACGGGGGTCGTTTACGTTGGACAGGCTATCAACATCCGGAAGCGTTGGGATGTCCACCGTTCCACCCTTTCATCTGGCACACACCGGAATTGCTACTTGCAACGGGCGTGGGCCAAATACGGAGCGGGGGCGTTCTCCTTTAGTATCTTCCGTGATCTTAGCAGCACCCCACCAGAGGAGCGGGCTGCCGCCCTTAACGAAGCAGAAATAGATTGCCTCGCGTCATTCCAGGATACCTACAACCTCATGGAAGCCGGTATCTCCGGCGTTGTCGCGTCCGATGCCGCAAGGGCGCTTCTTTCCGCGCAACGCAAAGCCATGTGGGCCGATGCGACTTTCCGCGAAAGGCGGTTAGCCGCGTTGCAGGCGCTCCACGGGGACCCAGAGTTCACCGCACGCCGCATAGAAGCCGTTCGCGAGGGATCGCGCACCCCAGAAGCAAAAGCCGCTCGCGCCGCCGCTGCCAAAACACGCTGGGCCGACCCGGAGTTCAAGGCCCTCATGGCAGAGAAGCAACAAGCGAAATGGGCGGACCCAGCCTATCGCCAGAAACAGAAGGAGGCCCGATCAAAATCATGGGCCGATCCTGAAAGCCGCGCCAAACGCATCGCCGGAATTACGGAAGCCATGAACCGGCCGGAGGTCAAGAAGGCAAAAGCTGCTGTCCGCAACGCCACAAGTGCGAAGGTGTCAAAGTTCCAGCTTGAACGCTGGAAAGACCCCGAATATCGCGCCCGTCAGAGCGTGTCCCGCGCCGATGGACAATCCGCCCGCTTCGCCGACCCCGAAGCCCGCGCCGAACACGGGCGCCGCATGAAGGAGGTTTGGGCCAAGCGCAAAGCCGCCAAGCCCTAAGCCTACCGCCGCGCCTTCTCCCCACCCAGCGAAGCCGGCGCCTGCTTGCGCCGCAGCTTCACATACTCGGCCATCGAAAGGCTGCCGTCGTAAACGTCAGGATCGGCCGCAGCACGCCCCGACACAGAGGCGGCGGGCTTCGGCGCGGCTGAGAGCGTCCGGGGTGCCGGGGCCGTAATGGCGGCCGTGATGCGCCCCATTTCGGCGGCCATCGCCACTGGGCCGCGTGCCAGCAGCCCGTTGAGCACGTCGAGGTCATCGGCCAGATACGCGACGAGCTTGTGGGCGTCCGGTAGCTCGGCCAGCGCCTGCATGAACGCCTGATTGTTCGTCGCGCCCATCTCGGCCAGGATGCCGGTCTTTTCGTTCCACGTATCGGCGCCCAGTTCCTTGGCGCCCTTGGAGATCAGATCGCGGGTCCGTTCCTGGAACCGCTCGGCGTCGCGGAGCTCCCGTGCCCGCGCCTGGATCACGTCATCCGGGAGGGCGGTCGGCGCGGGGCGCGGTGTTTCCGGCTCGGCCGGCGGATTGCGGGACTCCAGCAACGCCTTCATGGCGTCGCGTTCGGCCCGGAGTGCATCGCGTTCCCGCTCGGCCTCGGCGCCGCGCCGCGTGAGCGCGTTGATGCGCTTGCGGATGTCCTCCTGCTTCTTGGTCTCGCGCGCCGCCGCTGCTTTCTCGGCCTCGGTGGGTTCGGGCGCAGGGGGCGCTTCGGCGACTGGCGTCTCGGGCGCTACGGCCGGGACTTCGGGTTCCGGGGCCGGCGCTTCGGCTTCGGTCTGGAGGCTCTGGGTCTCGCTCATGGGAGTCCTTCGTTATCCGCTCGGCTGGCCCCGCCGGAGGGTTAGTGCATCGTGCTCGGGATCACCGCCTGCGATTCAGCGACGAACCGATTGGCCCGGAGGTCAGAGTCGAGACACAGCGCCTCGTAAATCTGCTCCTTGGTGTATTCGCAGGTCGGCGCGTCGGGGCCGAGCATGGAGGCAAGTTGCGCGCGGGCATCTTCCAACAGCCGGGGCGCCACACGCTCCACGAACAGCCGGCGCGCGGCCTTCTCCGTCACCTGACCATCGGCCCGCAGCTTGCGGTAGACGCCGTTGTCGCGGACGTAGACCTCGAATAGCTCCTGGGCCATCTCGATTGCGACGCTTGCCACGAGGCGGTGGGCGTTCAGGCCGGCGTAGGATCGGGCGATGGGTTTCATGCGGGCGGCGGTCCTTGGTCTGCGGCCTGGTGCGCGGCCAAGCCAGCGGCGCCAGCGGCGGGCGTCATGGCGAGCGGCACGGTATACTTGCGGAGGATCGTGACCAGCTTCGGGTTGAACACGACGTGGTTGCGGGTGCCTACAGCGGCGCCGCGAGAATTGGCGTCCAGGTAGCTAATGCCCGGAACGCCAGCGGCATCGAGAGCGGCAGACGCCTTTTTGTCTCCGATCTGCTTGGCGAGCTTGAGATATGCCTCTCGCCCAGTCGTATCGAAGGGGTAAGCGCCCCCAGCGTCTATGCCATCGCCGCAAGCGCGTTCGGGAAGGTTGCCGCGCCGGCATCAGCAACCGCAGCCGCGTTCGGGTCCGTGTAGCGCGCCGCAATGGGGTTCACCCCGACAGCGTAGGGGTTCGGAAAGCCGATCGCAAGCGGGTTGGAGGGGTATGCCATCCGCACCCCTCACTGCATCATGTCGCCGGTCGGTGGCGTTTCCTGCCGCAGCGGCGGCTGCCCGGTAGCACCCGGTGGGCCTGCGGCGGACGTATCCACTCCCACGCCAGCCGACAGATGCGCCACGATAGGCCCGAGATTGTCCTGTAGCGCCTGCCGCACCGTCTCGTGGATCATGGCCCGCATGTCGGCCGGATCGAGCGGAAGCATGTCCTTCACGACCGCCAGGCGCCGCGTGTCGGCGTCGAACGCCCGCACGGCCTGCTCGGCGTCCCCGCTCTTGACCTTGAGCCGCTCCTCGGCCAGCGCCTGCATGGCCTCGCCGAGCAGCTTGTTCTGGCCCTGAAGCTGCTTCTGCAACTCCGCGACGGCCTGTTGGGCGGCCGGCGGCAGCCCTGGCTTCAGCCGTTCGGCAATCTGGTCCGCCAGCGGGAAGTCCGCGACCTTGAACAGCAGATCGCCGATGCGGTCGATCAGCGCCGGGGCCTGCGTCAGAATCTGCACGATCGCGTTGAACGCCTCTTGGCGCTGCGTCGCGTAGTCCGGCCCCACATCCGAGACCACCTCATAGCGGCCCAGGTTCGGGTTGAAGGTGATCTCGCCATTCGGCCCGACCGAATGAGCCTCAGGCGCCGAGGGATCGACCATCACATGCGACTCAATGCCGGCCTCGTTCACGATCCGGACAAGCCGCTTCGTGTCGTAGACGCGCGGCACGATCTCCAACAGGATTTGCCCGTGGCGCCGCACTGCGATCGCCTGATTGTCCACGAAATGGTAGGTGGCCCGCTCGCTCTGCCGCTGCCGCTGGTTGATCGCCACGCCGGTGCGCTCGTTGCCCGGCGCGCCCAATTCGGCGTCATATTGGCCGGACGCAAGCTGCATGTCCTGCTCGGCGGCCTGCGACCCCTCCAGGAAGGCCGGCGCCGCCTGCGGCGCGTCCTGGCGCACCGGCGGCGGGATCGGGTTGCCCTGATCGTCCTTGTGCTTCCACGGCAGGTAGGCGTGGTTCGTGGTGTTGGCCGAGGCCCAATAGGTCTGGTAGTCGCCGATCGCTTCGGCCGGCGTCAGATATGGTGACTTGCTCTGAAGCGCGCCGTATTCGACGGCTGCGCTCCGGCTGTAGTTCAACATCTGCTGCGGGCCGAGCAGGCAGCGGGTGTGCCCGCGGCGGTCGAGCCGCTTGTCGATCACCGTCTCTTCGCCGACCCAGGGCACAATCGGGATCGTGAGGCCGGGCCAGTCGCCCTCTTCGGCGATGATGTCGCCGACGATCTTGTACCAGCGCACCTGCTTCCGCACTACATCGCGGCGCTGAAGGCTCTCGCCCCCTTGCTCGGCCTCGGCCTCCCACTTCTTCAGCAGGTCGGCCGTAATGACGCTGCGGAGGATCGTGGTGCCGGATGCCCGATCGCCGAGCAGCACGTCCGGCTCCTCCTCGATCTCGAAATACAGCGCCTCGCGCACCTTATCGTCGCGTAGCCAGGACGCATCCTCGCCGTCCACCGCGTTCGCGGCTGCCAGGCGCCCCTTCAACTCCGGGTATTTGGCCTCGATCTCCTCGCGGGGCTTGTCCGCCACGATGAAGCCGGCGCGGGCGTCCGATCCGTCCTTCTCGGTGTAGTCGCAGAGGTAGCAGCCGAGCGGATCGTCAACGCCGCGAAAGTAAATCTCCTGGTCGAACGAGTCATCACCGACGTAATCAGTGGCGACGCGTGTAAAGCCCAAGCCGGCCTGCACCTGAAACTCGATCGCGGGCCCATACGCAACGGCCTGCGCCCGGCTGATATTCTCGACGTGCCGCGCGATGCCTTCCCAGATCGTCGCCGCATCCGCCGTGGCGCCGTCGCCGACCGGCCGGAACTTGATCCCGGTCTTGTTCTGCTTGGCGTCGTTGATAATGTGGCGGTTGTGGACCTGCGTCTTGTTGATCGTCAGGGTCGGGCGCTGAGCACCGGACCGAGCGACGTAAATCTCGTTCGGCCACTGATAGTGGTTGTAGGCGTCGCCGTTCGCAAACTTGTAGTCCTGAAGCCAGTTCTCACGGGCCTCTTTCTCATAGGTCTGCACGCGCTTGAACCGCCGATGGGCGCGGGTCACAATGCGCTGATCGCGGTCGCCCTCATGGTCGGGGAGCGTGCGGTCGTCGGCGTCTTCGTCGTCAGCCACAGATTACCGCTTCACCGGCTGCCGCGCCGGCGCCCCGGTCTGGTCACGACCCTTCGGGATCGGCGCCGACAGCGGAGACTTCGCCATCTGCTCGCCGGCCGGCTTGCCGGGGCTGAGCCGGCGCTCGGGTGCCAGCGCCTTGGCCGACATGATCGGCTGGCGGAGGGGGCGGTCGCGGTCGAGCAGCGACAACCTACCGCTCCCGCTTCATCGCGCCGCCCATCGGCGACAGCTTCGAGGGCTTGCCGCTCTTGGCGCGCATCGCTTCCTTGATGCCATCGCCCTTTGCGCGGCCAGGATCAGCCGGACGCGCCGGCTTGCCTTTGCCGCTGCCGGCGCGCATCGCCATCTTCATGCCGTCGCCGCTCGCGCGGCCAGGATCACGGGCCATCTGGTAGCTCCTCTGTCACCCCATCCAAGAGCCGGGGCGGCTCAGGGGCATGTTCAATTTCGGCGGCACGTAAGGCGGAATCGCGACAGGCACGCGGGCTGGGTCTTGCGATCCCTGAACGCCGGTCCCGAAGGCGTCGGCGCAATGCGAGGCTTCGTCGTGCAGAGGCTCCGCGCGCCAAACGCCCATGTTCTCGTTCCACTGGCGCCGGTAGGCGCGGAGCTTCTTCAGCCCCTCCGCGCAGCCCGTAGCGTCGAACCAGGCGCGCGGCAGGATGTTGCGCGAGGCCGTGACGCGATCCGCCGGGTTGGCGGCCGGCACCACGATGATGGGCCGCAGCCCGAGGCCGGCGAGATAGAGGCGCCGCGATTGGCCGCCGTTTGTCAGTTCGCGGACCTGAACATCGTGCGGCAGGTAGTGCGCGCCGTACACATAGGGCCGTTCCATGACGATCTTCGCGTAGGTATCGAGGCCGGGGCCGCTGTCCTCATGGTATTCGAGAAAGCGCCACTCACCGCCCGGTGAACGCTGGAACCACCAGATCGCGGTGCTGTCGTCCATCCCCAAGTCCCAGGCGGTGTAAACGGGGAGCTTGGGGTCGTAGAGCACGCGGCAGACCCGATCCTCCGCAATCGCCGCGTCAAGCCACTTGCCGTAGTATGAGCCGCTGTTCGGTGCGGTGAAAGAACATTCCAATTCCTGGGCGAATTCCTCTTCGTCCAGCGTGGCCCGCAAGGACGCGATCTGCGCGTCGTCCAAGGCGCCGGTGAGTTGCCAGGGCAGCAGGAACCGCGCGGCCTGGTCGCACTTGTCGTAGGCCGCCGCAAGCCGTCCGTTGCCCTTCGGCGTGCCGATCTTCACCCGGCAGCCGGCATAGTCGGCGAGCATCGGCTCGACCACCATATCCAGGCCGGTGGCGATCACGTCATCAGCCTCGTCTTCGATCACCTCGTCCGCGAGGCCGCCGCGCCAGGAGTCCGGCTTGTCCATGCCGCCGCACTGGTAGACGCCGCCGTTCGGCAGGATGACGCGCATCTCCGACTTCATCACCGTGGCGCCGGGGATTTCAGCGGCGGCGCGCGCCACCTTGTCCCATAGCCCGGTGCGCTTCCACGAGACCTGCGCCGGCAGCACATGAATGACGCGCGGCGGATCGGCCTTCAGGTTGCGGCGGTGCGCCGGAATGTGAGACCGCGTGTGCGTGAGTGCCTTCCGCAGCCCGCGCCAGATGAAGGCCGTTGACTTGCCGGCCCGACGATGGACGACCGCGACGATGGATTGCGCGCTGCACTCGATCAGCGGGACTTGCCAGCGGCGCGGGGCGAACGGGAGGGTGACGATCTCCGCACTCATTCAGGCGTGGGGCCGTCCTCTCCCGCCACTGCCCAGCGGTACACCACCTCAGTCGCGACAGGGCCACCATCTGCGCCCGTCACCTCTGTGGGAAGCAAACGCGCCACCATCCGAATGTAGGTCGAAGGGTCTTCATCCCGCATCTTGGCGAGCGCAGCGGCGCCGTGCTTATCGAAGTCCGCCCGCAGCGCGTCCAGGAACGCCTTCGCGATATATTGGCGCGAGCCGAGCTTCCGGCCCCCTTCGCCTTTCTTGAAGGGGCGCCCGACCACGCGCTTAGCAGGCAGATCAGACATCGGCCGAAGCGCCCGTCAGAGCGCCCAGCCGATGACCATCGTGCCGTTGAGCGCCGCCGTCCCGTTGTTCGTGAACACGAACACCGAGTCGCCCGCGCCGTTGGTCACGCTGGTCGGCACCATTCCGTCCACGGTGTTCGTGCCGGAGCGGATGTCCACCAGCAGCGGAGCAGCAGCGGCCGTGACCAGGGAGTTGGTCAGGGTCATGGTGTAG
>NCBI01000066.1 GCA_002255365.1 Chromatiales bacterium 21-64-14 | reverse complement strand
AGATCCAGGATGCGGTCGGCGGCGAGCATCACCTGGCGATCGTGTTCCACCACCAGCAGGGAGTTGCCCGCGTCGCGCAGCCGGTGCAGCACCGCGATTACCCGGTCCATGTCGCGGGGATGCAGGCCGATGCTCGGTTCATCCAGCACGAACAGGGTGTTTACCAACGAGGTGCCGAGCGCGGTGGTCAGATTGATGCGCTGCACCTCGCCGCCGCTCAGGGTGCGCGACTGGCGATCCAGGGTCAGGTAGCCGAGGCCTACTTCCACCAGGTAGCGCAAGCGGGAACGGATCTCCGCCAGCAGCAGTTCGGTGGCCGCGTCCAGGGGCGCCGGCAGGCGCAGTGCATCGAAGAGCGTGTGGCCAGCGCTAATCGGCAACTGCATCACGTCCTGGATATTCAGGCCCGGCAGGCTGGTGCGCGCAGGCGCGCCGTTGCCCGGCGGATGATCGGGCCTCGTTATCCCGGCCCGGCGCGCATCCGCCGCATCCCCCAGGCGCCAGAGCAGGGCGTCGGGTTTGAGCCGCGCGCCCCGGCATTGCGGGCACAGGTCATAGGAGCGGTAGCGCGACAGCAGCACCCGGATGTGCATCCGGTAGCTCTTGGTCTCCAGCCATTCGAAAAACCGCCGCGCCCCGTACCAGCACTTGTCTTTCCAGGATCCCTCTCCTTCCAGTACCCATTCCTGCTGCGCGCGGATGAGGGCGTGCCACGGCACGTCGGTGGGCACGCCGCGCTTGCGTGCGTAGCGCATCAGGTCGCCCTGGCACTCCCGGTAGCTGTCGGTCTGCCACGGCTTCACCGCACCCTGCGCCAGGGTCTTGTTCGTGTCCGGCACCACCAGCCCATAGTCGATCCCCAGGATGCGCCCGAAGCCGCGGCAGGTGGCACAGGCGCCGATGGGGGAATTGAAGGAGAACAGATTCGGCACCGGATCCCGGTAGTGCAGATCGCACTCCGCGCAGTGCAGGTCCGCGGAATAACGCCATGGACTGCGCGCCTCGCCGTGGGCGTCGAGCGGATAAACCGCCACCCGCCCGTGACCCTGTTTCAGTGCCGCCTCCAGGGCCTCGACGATAGACGCGCGGCGCTGGGGTGTCAGCCGCAAACGCGCCTGCACCACCTCCAGCACGGCGCCGTCCTGGCGGTGGATGCGGGTATAGCCCTGGCGGGCCAGCAGTTCGCGCACCTCTTGCTCGGAGAAATTGTCCGGGACCGTCACCGGGAAGGTGATTAGCGCCTTGCCCTCGTGCGCCGTCGCGGCGCGCGCCGACAGTTCCCGGTACAGGGTCTCCGGGGTGTCGCGGCGCACCGGGCGCCCGCAGCCCTGGCAGTAGAGTTGCGCGGCGCGCGCGAACAGCAGCTTGAGGTGGTCGTTGAGTTCGGTCATGGTGCCCACGGTGGAGCGGGACGTGCGCACCGGATTGGTCTGGTCCACGGCGATGGCCGGCGGGATGCCGTCGATCCGTGCCACGCGCGGCTTGTCCATGCGGTCCAAAAACTGCCGCGCGTAGGGGGAGAAGGTCTCTACGTAGCGCCGCTGACCCTCGGCGTAGAGGGTATCGAAGGCAAAAGAAGACTTGCCTGAACCACTCACGCCGGTGACGACGATGAGTTCGTTGAGCGGCAGCTTGAGGGTGAGGCCCTTCAGATTATTCTGACGGGCGTCCTCCACGAAGATGTAGTCCTTGGCCATTGGGTTCCTGTTCGGGGGCCGCCCGGAGCCTTGATGCCCCGGTGGCGAACGCCGCTGCGCAATCCGGGTCCAGCCCCGCCGCATTGGCGCGCAGCCATTCCACGCGCCCGTGGGCCGGGGCAAGGGTGCTCCGCGGCTTCGGGACCGGGCCCGCGGCCGCCATGCCCGGCGCAGGGCATTGTAGCGCGCTCCCAGGCCGGGAAGCTGGCGGGGTGTTTGCGCATGGGCCACTCGCGAGTCAAAATCCGGCTTGGCTACGCACCTTATTCGACTGGGACCAGGGGGTAGTGAAATTCACGCCCTACGTCAAGGCGAAACAAGCGAACCCCGGCCCGCTTTCTTTGAGTCTCGGTTTGGCAACGTGCATGCAATGTCCCGCCGGGGCGAGCGCTGCGCCGGTTACCGGCGTTGCCCGGGAGCCGTCCCGTCGCGCCGGCGGCGGCCGGGTCCCGGCAGGTGGCGCCTCTGGTCCCGGGCCACTTCCCCATGGCGCAGCCGCCATGGAGTCGATATGCTAGCCCGCATTGTTCATGGATAACGCGGGCCAGGCACCGCGACAGTATTCACGCGCGCAGGAGGACGATGGGTATGACGCATTCCGATCCACGAGGCATGGTCCGGTACCGGACCATCGGGCGCCGGATCTCCGGGGCGGCGATGGCAACGGTGATGGCTTTCGCAATCAGCCTCACGCTGGTCTCAGCCGCATGGAGCCAGAGTTCGTATCCGGGCAATTCCGCCAACGGCGACACCGGTACGCCCTCCGGCGTCGCCATGCAGGTGACGAGCTGGTTGGTCTCGGTGCCCTACGGCGCCGTCAAGGTCGCTTACGCGTTGACCGGCGGTATCATCGGCGGGATCACCTACCTGCTGTCGGGCGGCAACCTGCCGGCCGCCGAAGCGGTATGGACCCCGAGCATCTATGGTACCTACGTGATCTCGCCGGCCCAGCTGCGCGGCCAGGAGCCGATCCACTTCATCGGGCAGCGGACCGAGAGCCCGCCACCCTACAGCGCGCCCGCCACCAGCGCGCCTGCCAATAACCCGCCGCCCGCCTCCGTTTACCCCACGGAGCCGCAGTCACAGCCGCCACCTCCGTGAGCCGCCGCCGGGGCCGGCATCGTGCCGGTCCCGGCGGGTCTGCTTAGTTTTCCCGGAATTTTATTGCTAACAATAAAAATACTCTGCGCCATATTTTTAGGGTATTTTGGCGGTCACGGTCTTTTAATATATTGATTTTAAAAATATTTATTTCAGTAGGCGAGAGTGACAGTCGCATCTGCGGGCGACCGAAGGGCATGGCCACCGTTATGATGGGAGCCCCATCTACAGGAACCACCCCATTGGCCCGGTTTGATTCCGGGCAATGAACGGCAGCGCGTTGTGGACGTTCAGACACGACACGTCGAACCGCGGACCCCGCCGGGCTCGCGCGGGCTTTCCCGGTGCCTCGGTTAATCAATGAGTCAACTAAGATGGATGGAATCGAACGAGTCTGACCCCAGTGATTGTTGCGGGCGGGCTATTTGCAACCCCCAGTGGCCGGGCGGGAACGGACTTCGCCGCCGTTACGCAGGATAGTTCCCGGATTCTCATCGGTTGCCGATGAAACGGCCCAGCCCCGCCGATTTGAAAAGCGTCTTTGTCGGACTACAATAGCGCTGAAGTGAGATCGAACCCCAACATCCGTGCTGCTTCACTCACGCGGATGCCCTTCGTACAGCGCTGTACCGTATTGCTGATCCTTCTGCTCTTCAGCCCGGTGACGCTCGCGACGCTTGGGCAGCCGGCCTCGACTGCACTGAACGACGGCACGCCACGGATTCAGGCGCGTCAACTCCTGGGCACCAACGGCGCGCAGGTCCAGGATCAATTCATCGTGACCGCGACCGGGGTCGCAGTGCATGAGTTCTCCGCGGGGGGCATCATCTTCGCGATCCGTTGGTCGGGGACGACGATGCCCGATCTCTCCCGGTTACTCGGCGGTTTCTTTCCCCAGTACCGCGCGGCGGTGAGGGCGCGCCGTCTCGGCCGGCGTCGCTCCCCCACCAACCTGCACCGCAGCCAATTGGTCGTTCACTCGGGCGGACACATGCGCGATTACTACGGATCGGCGTATGTGCCGGACTTGGTCCCGGCCGGGATCGACCTGCAGAGCCTCGGCGTGCAGCCGTGAGGGTGCGCGCCACCTACCGGACGTTGTTGGCTGCGCTTGCCCTGGCCCTCACCGGCTGCGGGGGCGGCGGGGGCGGCGGGAGCGGCACGAGCGGCGCAGTATCCAGTCCGAGCGCGGCCAATCAGGTCACGGTCACGGTGATGCAGGATCCGGACATCGCCGGCGTGGCTACGACGAATATTCCGTATGTGACCCTGACGGTCTGCGACACCAACGGCAGCTGCGAGTCGGTCGACCATATCGTCGTTGATACGGGCTCCTATGGTCTGCGCATCCTAAAGACCGCCGTGCCGCAGCTGGTACTGCCCCCGGATGCGGGTTCCTCCCCAGGCGAACACATGGGTGAATGCGTCACGTTTCTGGACGGTTACATGTGGGGGAGTGTCGCCCAGGCGAGTGTGCAGATCGGTGGGGAAAAGACGACTACCAATATACCGATACAATTGATCGCCGACCCATCACTTCCCTCCGCCCCTTCTCCTTCATGCACCGGAACTGGCCCAGATGAGAGCAATCTCGTGGGAATCGGCGGGAACGGGATCCTGGGCATCGGGCCGTTCGTTTCCGATGCCGGTCTCTATTACAGTTGCGGTGCATCCTCCTGCACCGCCCTTACCACTGCCAGTGCCAACATCCCGGTCTCGCAGCAAGTCAGCAACCCTGTCGCCGCGTTTTTGGTGGACAACAACGGCGTGATCCTGCAGATGCCAAGCGTGCCGAGCACGGGCGCGGCGACGGCATCGGGGGTTCTGACCTTCGGCATCGGCACCCAGTCCGACAACTCCATCAGCGGATACGCCATGCTGCAGGCCGATCCCAGCGGGGATTTCTCCGCAACGTTACAGGGTCAAATCTACGGTTCTTCATTTATCGATAGCGGTTCGAACCTTAATTTCGCGACCCTGTCTGGTGTCGCAATCAACAGTCGCGGCGACTACGCCCCGACGGGACTTAGTTCCTATCCCGTCACGCTGACGCCGAATGTCGGCTTGGGATCCGCGCTCGCAACCCAGATTCAGGTCATCGACAGCGAGCAGTTGGATTTCAGCAACATGGCGTTCGATGATATCGACGACCCCGGAACCTCGGCGGGCCCGTCAGGCTATGTGGATCTGGGCATGCCTTTTTTTTACGGTAGGTCCGTAGCGTTCGTCATCAGCGGGAGGGCGAGCCCCGAGGGGGTCGGCCCGCTCTACGGAGTGCAGTGAGGCAGGTCGATCTCTCCCACGCAGGGGCACCGCGCTCCGGATCAATGATATCAATGGGGCCAGACTCACCGCCGTCACACTTAGTTTCTGACGAGCGCTAGTCTTAACTGTAGGCCCGCAGCGTCAGTGGCCGATGGCGCCACACCTCGCGGAGATGCGGTGTCCCTGAATGGTTGTATCCGTGGTGGCGACGTACTGGGGTGCCGCGGGATTGCCGCTGACCCACTGCCACTGGCTGGTGAAGGCGTGGGCGGAAGTACGCACCGAGCCTTTACCATGCATGGTCACACCGGATTCCGCACATGCCATGGTCCAGTGCATCACACCTTTGTGGTCGGTACGTTCGTGGGTCGTGCAGTGACCTTTTCCCGATGGAATCGTCGCCTTGACGCCCTGCCCTTTGTGCAAGCATTGCTGCAGTTGCTTTTCGAACGGGTGGCGGGTGCCCATGACGTGTACCACCCCCTGTTCGTGCATCGACCATAGCCCGGGTTCGAGGCCGGTGACACCATGGGTGTCGACGGTCCCCGCCCAGATTGTGAACGGCAGGGCGGCGAGCGATACGGCGGTGGCAAGTTTTAGGTAACCCTTCAAGTGCATGCCCTCCTCTGGAACGTCGATTCTCTCCGGGTTTCCGCGGAAAGAGTTGGCGCACTCTATAGTGCCGCAGCGAGGGGAATGGTGCCAAGTCCGGAGATTTGCCCGGGCGGCGCGTTTGCCGACCGTTCGGACGTTGTCAATGGGCGTGCCGTAGGCCTGCACACAGAAAAGCCCGCTCCAGGCGGGCCTTCCCAGGCCGTGGTTTTCATGGTGCCGGCGAGAGGACTCGAACCGCCGACCTACTGATTACGAAACTTGCACCTTATTGATGCGTATCTATCTGTTTATTATAGTTTAAGATAAATTTTACGTGCTATGATTTTGCCTCGTTCAACTGATTAATCGTCAGTTGGTCAGCTATAGCGTTGAATTGATTTGTCCGCTACCTGATTTCATTATTGCAATTCGAATTGAGCTGCGTCCGTATAAGTAGCCCAAGGGTTACCCTTCGGCCGGCCACTAGCACCGTGGCCACCTACGCCAGTGATGGGGCACTTGTTCGCTCTATTGAATGGTCTATTAACAGGTGCTATTGTGAGACCTGTATTCGGGGCCTGTGGAGGCGCTCATGAGCATCAAATTTTCCGAAGACTTGGTTCCGCTCTCTGACCTCAAGGTCAACCCCGGTCGCGTGGTGAAGCACACGACAGAAGCACATCGCCCCGTCCTTCTCACCAGTCGTGGCCGAGGCGTTGCGGTAGTCCAATCGGTTGCCGATTATGAGAGCGCGGAAGAAGAGCGCTCCTTTATGCGTGCGGTGGTGGAGGGTCTCTCAGACCTGGAAGCCGGACGCGAAATCTCCCTTGCCAAGGCCAAGGCCAGGCTCGGCCTCAAATAGTTCTATGCCTCGAGTTCACATTAGCTTTGCCGAGTCTGCGCTCACCGATCTTGAGTCGCTAAGGGCTTGGTACGCGGAACAAAGCGTGCCGGATGTGGGCACAAGATTAATAGCGGAGATTTTTCAACGGATCAGTACGCTCGCCGATCATCCGGACATTGGGCGTGTGGTACCCGAGTTCGGTCAGGATTTTCTTCGTGAGCTCATCCAACCACCCTTTCGCATCGTCTACCGGCGTCAACCAAAGCAGGTGCAGGTAGTCAGGATATGGCGCAGCGAACGTCTGCTGCGTCTTACTCCCGACCTCAACGATTGATTGGTATATATGCACCCTGGTGACCATCGGGCTCACATCATTATTCCAGGCCTGTAGCCTTGCTGGTGTCAGTGGTATGTACTGCAGGGCAACACAAGCACACTCACGGTGTTTGCCTTTACACATTTAGCTTCTACGATGCTATCAAAGTCCCGTTCATTAGCAGGTTAAGAGCCTGATTGAGGGGTTCGCGGCAGCATTCGCAGCAAGGATTTTCTTGCCTCCTCCAGAAACAGTACGTTGAACGCTACCGCGAAGGCCTTGAACCAGTCCTGAATTTCCAGACCCGTGGTGCTGAAGATGTCCTGTGCGGGCGGCCAGTGCACCACCACGGCTTGCAGCACCAGCACCGCCGCCAGTGCCAGCCAGAGTTTGCCATTGCGGAAGAAGCTCGCGTTGAAGGACGTGCCGTGTTCCGCGCGGGCGTTGAAGGCGTTTAAAATCTGGAACAGCACGAAGGTGGTGAATGCCAGCGTCAGCGCATAGCGCGAGTCATGCGTGGTGAGTCCCTGCTGAAACATCGACAATCGCCAGCGCTACAAAAAAAAGTGATCAAGGCCTTGGGTACACGGCTCGCCAGTAAGGCCAACGCGCCGATGGCAAAGGCGATATCCGTAGCCATGGGGATACCCCAACCGCGTGCGGCATCGCCTTCCGGATTGATAGCGAAATAGATTAATGCCGGCACCACCATGCCGCCGATTGCCGCCCCTATCGGCAGTGCGGCATTGCGCAACTCTGCCAGTTCACCTACGAGTATTTCGCGTTTCAACTCCAGACCGACGACAAAAGAGAACAGTGCCATGAGTCCGTCATTGATCCAATGATGCAGACTCATTTCCAGCGACCAACTACCGATAGTGAAGCCGATAGGTGTGTGTACTGCATGTTGATAGGCGGACGCCAACGGCCCGTTATCCAGCACTAATGCCAGGATCGCCGTACCTATCAGCAACAAACCACTGGTGGTTTCCCGGTGAATAAACTCTTCGAACGGCGTGAGTACCTTGTCGAAGCTCTTTTTTCCAGGGGGCGTTATAGACGCCGGTTTTCACCGTGGGGATAGGATTCAGATCTTCATTCATTGGAATCGGCTTATGCCTCATCATCAGTAAACAGCGACTCGCGTGCGGCCTTCAGCACGACAGTGACGACAGGGTGCAAGATCCGACGCTCGACCGATAAGGCATAGAAATATTCTTTCACCTCTTCAACCCGACCAATCGCCATTGCTTGATACTGCAATTCGACCTCTGCCTCGATTGCAGCCGGCGCGATAAAGATCCCCGCCCCTTGTTGGCCGAAGGCCTTCATCAGTGCGCTGTCATCAAATTCGGCAATCATGCGCGGATGCAGGCGATTTTTATCCAGCCACTGGTCAATGCGGGAACGTAACTGATTACCGATGGTTGGCAGGAGCAATGGCGCTCCGTCCAGACAGCGTGGGAATTCACCCTTGAGCATTTTCTTGACTTTTTTAGTGGCAAAAAAAGATATACCGCATTCGCCGAGCTTGTGACTGAAACACCGCGTGCTGACCAAGGGCGGGATGGGACGATCGGCCAGCACCAAATCAAGACGGTGCACGGCCAGATCTGCCAGCAGCGTATCGAAGCTAGCCTCGCGGCAGATCATCCGCACGGGTATCTGCAACGCCGGCTGAAGAATTCGATGCGCGATGGACTTGGACACCACATCGACCACGCCAACCTTGAACAGCTGGGGGCGTCCATCCGGCAATTGGTGCATCACTTCCTGTAGCTCATCGCCGAGCGAAAAGATCTCGTCGGCATAGCTCAACACCAGCCGACCGGTCTCGGTCAGCTCCAGATTGCGTCCGGCCCGCGCGAACAGCGGTACGCCAAAATAGTCTTCCAGCAGGCTCAATTGTCCGCTGATGGTCTGTGGCGTCAGGTGCAGCCGTTCGCTGGCCCTGGCGACACCTCCCTCCCGGGCGACAGCCCAGAAGTAATGTAAATGCTTATAGTTAATCATAGGGATACCATTACTTCGTAATTAACGAAGAGTATAGCAAGTATATTCGTAGGCGGTTTCAATGACCAAGTGCAAAAAGTGCGGCATGATGCTGCCTGAAGTCGAAATCATCCGGAGTGAACAACTCGGCCGGACATTTAAAGCCCAAC